>NZ_JASPJI010000002.1:0-156478 GCF_030232285.1 Corynebacterium sp. MSK047
GATACATCACCAGGTGTTATCCGACTGCGGGTATTCATAGTGGTCAATCTAGCCCGCCGGTTATACACCGTGGTTGTGCACACCCCAGCCTGCGCGGCAATCTCGGCAACACTATATGAGCCGGCCATAAGCATCTCGTAGATCACGCGATGCTTATGCATCATCGAGACCTTCGGGTAGTGCGATTGGTGCTGGATCTCAATTCCGGCTTGTCGCGCCCACCGCCTGACTGTTGGTGAGGGTATCCCTAACTCACGTCCAACTGCGCTTGCTGATGCCCCGTTGGCGATGTGTTGAAGCGCAATGGGTTTGATGGCACTGTATTTCGTTCGGCGGGTTTGCTTCACTACTTCTCCTGGTCGAAAGTGGTGATGCATTCACCGCCTGAACCTACCGGGCTCAAAGTGTCATAAACCTAGTCACTTTCTTGGCGTTATAGATGGGCGTACGCCGCGCGGAGGCGGTCGAACCACCAATCGCGGCGGGGGCCCGGCGCGGCGAGCTCGGCCAGGCGGGAAGGGTCGGGCGCGGGGTTGGTGACGGGCAGTCGGCCATCGAAAAGTGGCCGGGGCTCGATGATGTCCTCGATAAACAGCGAGGACGTGGCCAACCCCGCCGCATTCGGCTCCGGCTGCAGCTCGGTAGCAGGCAGGGCCGCCACCGTGAACAAACCGGCGGCCATACCAACGCCGGTATCCAAGGCGCTGGCGACGGTCACCTTCATCTCCAGTTCCTCGGCCAACCGAAGCAAACGGCGTGGCCCGCCAAGCGGTGCGACCTTCATTACGCCCACGTCCGCCGCCTGTTCGCGCGCAACCAAATACGGATCCTCGGCCTTGCGAATCGACTCATCGGCAGCAATCGGGCAAAACTCCCCCACTGCGTCGCGGACCTCGCGAAGCTCGGCGACAGTCGCAACTGGCTGCTCCATATATTCCAGCGGGCCCAACTCATGGGCGGCGCGGATGGCCTGCTCCACCGACCAGCCACGGTTCGCATCGACCCGCACGACAGGTTCATAGCCATAAGCTTCGGCCACCGCGGTGCGGACGGCGGCTACGCGCTCGATGTCGTCGTTAAGCGATTGGCCGCTCTCTGCGACCTTGACCTTAAACGTGCGGCACCCGGGGTAGCGCGCCACGACCTCCGGCACCTGGTCGGGTGTGACGGCGGGGATGGTGGCGTTGACCTCGACAAACTCGCGCTTCGGGATGGGCAGGCCGACGTATGCGCATTCGATGGCCGAGCGCAGCCACGCGGCGGCCTCGGACGCCTCGTATTCCAGGAAGGGAGCGAACTCGCCCCAGGTGACGGGGCCGTCGATGAGGAGTGCCTCGCGGGTGGTGACGCCACGGAATTCCACTGCCATGGGCAGCGCGACGACGTGGGCGCGGTCGAGGATGTCGTCGATTGGCGGAAGCTGGATGTTGGGCGCAGCGGACACAGACATACCCCTCATGCTAGAGACCTTTATGCTGGAAGCCATGACTGATACCGCGAAGTACTCGACCGATAACCCCTTCCGCCCCGAGCAGTGGAAGACGGTTGATGGTTTTGAGGATTTGACCGACATCACCTACCACCGGCACGTCGGCGAGGGCCGCGAGAACGGCATTGTGCGTATTGCGTTTGATCGCCCGGAGGTTCGTAACGCATTCCGCCCGCATACCGTCGATGAGCTCTACCGCGCGCTCGACCACGCGCGTCGCACTCCCGATGTCGGCGTAGTGCTGCTGACCGGTAACGGCCCGAGCACCAAGGACGGTGGCTGGGCATTCTGTTCGGGTGGTGACCAGCGCATTCGTGGTCGTTCCGGCTACCAGTACGCAACGTCCCACGAGCATGACGACGCTACCGCGGACGCATCCACCATCGATACCGCGCGCGCCAAGGTCGAGGGAGGTCGCCTGCACATCCTGGAGGTGCAGCGCCTAATTCGCACTATGCCGAAGGTTGTCATTGCCGTGGTCAATGGCTGGGCCGCAGGTGGCGGACACTCCCTGCACGTCGTGTGTGACCTGACGCTGGCATCGCGCCAGGAGGCCCGCTTTAAGCAGACCGACGCTGACGTGGGATCTTTCGACGCCGGCTATGGCTCGGCTTACCTGGCGAAGCAGGTTGGCCAGAAGTTTGCCCGTGAGATTTTCTTCCTCGGCCGCTCCTACGACGCTGAGACCATGCACCGCATGGGCGCCGTCAACGAGGTCGCCGACCACGCTGAGTTGGAAGATGTCGCGGTCGAGTGGGGTCGCATGATTAACGGTAAGTCCCCGACGGCGCAGCGCATGCTGAAGTTCGCCTTCAACCTGACCGATGACGGCCTGATGGGTCAGCAGGTCTTCGCGGGTGAGGCTACTCGCCTAGCGTACATGACCGACGAGGCCGTCGAGGGCAAGGAAGCGTTCCTGGAAAAGCGCGACCCGAACTGGGACGAGTTCCCGTTCTATTACTAGGCCTGTTGGGACACTGCTAGGGCTGGCTTAGCGGCGTGAGCCCCCCAGCCCTACTGCACCCCAGCCCTACTGAACCTTCGTAACCTCAAAGCGCTGCTCCGGGTGGACATAGGCCTCCTGCGCGCGAATGAGCTCCAGCTCGCCAGAGCCGGACTCGTGCGTGACCTTCAGCAGCTCAAAGATACTGGCCGCGGTGTTGCCCAGCGCGACCGAAAGGTCACCGTCAATACCGCGACCACGCAGCAGGTTGCCTGCAAACAGCGCAGCCGCGACATCGCCGGAACCGTTGCGCTTCAGCGGCAGGTACGGTGTCGCCACCAACCATGCGCCCGCACCATTGACGGCGAGCATCTCAATCTCGCCCTCCTTGCGCTCCGGACGCAGCACGCTGGTGACCAACACGGCCTCCGGGCCCATCTCACGGGCAGCATGGGCTGCCGCAATGGTGGACTCCAGGTCGCTGACCTCGCGGCCCGTCAGGTATCCCAGCTCGAACTGGTTTGGCGTAATCACATCTGCCACCGGCACGACCTTGTCGCGCAGCAGCGGCGGAATGTCATCCGACACGTGGCAGCCACTCTTGGCATTTCCCATCACCGGGTCACACGAGTAAATGGCCTTCGGGTTGCGCTGCTTGGCCAGCGCCACGGCTTCGATGATGACATCCGCAATATCGCTACCGCCCTGGTAGCCGGAGATAATCGCGTCGACGTCGTCAAGCTTGCCCAGCTCATCGATACCCTTGATGACCTCGCGCACATCCGTGGCCGGAATCATCGGGCCGCGCCACTGGCCGTAGCCGGTGTGGTTGGAGAAATCGACGGTGTGGACCGGCCACACTTCAAAACCTGCGCGCTGCAGCGGGAAGACTGCAGCGGAGTTGCCCACGTGGCCATAGCTCACATGCGACTGGATGGACAGAATCGAGGGCACGCGGTTGAACTCCGCAACAGCTTCAGCTGCCTTTTCGGTAGGGGCCTGGTTTTCGCTCATACCATCTATATTGCAACGGATGCGCGAAAATCCCATATTCCCTAGTAGGCGCTGGGGCGACGTCGGCTGGCTTTGAGCTCGGAGCGGCGCTGCTTCTGCGCTTTACGACGGGCAATCGAGGCCCGACTCGGTCGAGTCCGCCGGCGCCTCGGAGGCGGTGGCTGCACAGCTTCTCGGATGAGTTCCGCTAAGCGCCGCCTGGCTTCCGCGCGGTTGCGTACCTGGGAGCGCTGCGTGGTAACGGACACGGTGAGTGTGGTGCCGTCGAGTCGGTGGCTGAGGTTCTGGAGAGCGCGGCGGCGGTGGACGTCGGAAAGCACGCTGAGCTCGGCGATATCCACCGATAGCTGCACCTTGGAGTCGGTGGTGTTAACGCCCTGACCGCCTGGTCCTCCGGAGCGGGCGAAGCGTTCGGTGAGCTCCGCCGCGGGGATGACGAGGCCCTTTGGGATGCCAGAACCTGGTGGGATGTTCAGGGGTTTCATGGTGACCAGTGTAGAGGGCGCGTTTGTAATCGGGTCACACTTCCACCAATCCGCTGTTAAACAACAAATGCTCGCCTAAGCTGGCGGATAACACTCTCAAGTTATAAAAACAGCAAGAAAAGGCAGGATTGAGGCACCATGGCCACTTCTGATTCCCCGTCCATTTTCATCTCCGGCGGCGCGCAGGGTATTGGCCGTGCGGTGGCCGAGAAGTTCCTGGCTGCAGGCTGGACCGTCGGCGTCTACGACATCAACGAGGATGCCCTGGCAAAGCTTAAAGCTGAGCGCCCGGAGGTAATCGTCGGCAAGCTGGACGTGACGAACTATCAGCAGTGGGAAGACGCGCTTGCGGACTTCACCTCCCACACCGGCGGCAAGCTGACGGTGCTGGACAACAACGCGGGCATCATCGGCGATGGCGATATCATCGACCAGTCGCCGGAGATTATTCGCGCGCAGGTGGACATCAACTGCACCGGTCTGACTCTGGGCGCGAAGGCGGCGCACCCGTACCTGAAGCGCACTAAGGGGTCTCACCTGGTCAACATGGGTTCGGCTTCGGGCATTTACGGCCAGCCGCACATCGCGCCGTACTCCGCGTCGAAGTTCTACGTCTCTGGTCTGACGCAGGCTCTGGATCTGGAATGGCGCAAGGACAAGATCCGCGTCGTCGCAATCATGCCGCTGTGGGCGAAGACCAAGCTGGCGGACGTTTCCGCTGGTTCCACCCGCCGTCTTGGCGTGCGCATCACGCCGGACCAGGTCGCTGATGCTGTGTGGAAGGCAACGCACCCGCAGAACTTCATTGAGCGCCAGCGCCACTTCTACTCGGTGTCGGCAGCGGACTTTATCCTGCGCTACCTGGGCAAGATTGGTCCGCAGTTCCTGTCCCGCCCGGTTAACGCAATCATCGCGGGTTAAGAGGCAAACTAGACCTATGCTCTTTGATCAACTCCCGCGCGATGATGCCCGCATCACGCCGGGAGTTGTTCATCTTCCGGGATGGCTTCCATTGGAGCGGCAATCGGGCATCATCACGCAACTCCGCGACATCGCCCGCGACGTTGCCGGCACTCCCCTGGCCATGACTCGTCCGCAGCTCAAAAGCGGCCAGATGCAGGTATTCATGCTGCATCTCGGCCGCATGTGGGCCACAAATCCATACCGCTACGTCACGCACGTCGGCGGCGTTCGCGTCCCGCCCGTGCCTGACAATCTGCTACAGCTCGCTACCGAAGCACTCGGCGCTGCCGCGCTTTACGACGAATCCCTCAGCCAGTGGCCCACCACTTTTCGGCCCGACATGGCGTTGGTCAACTACTACCCGCCCGGGGCCACCATGGGGATGCACCAGGATCGAAACGAAAACTCCCCTGCCCCGATTGTGTCACTCTCTATCGGCGATGAGGCTCTGTTCCGCATTGGCGGGACTGAAAACCGCAACAAACCCTGGGATGACGTGACTCTCGCCAGCGGGGATGTGATTGTGTTTGGTGGTCCGAAGCGGCTTGCGTTTCATGGTGTGCCCAAGACTCGTCCGGGCACGCTGCCGGAAGGGTGCGGGCTTAAAGAGGGCCGCATCAACATCACATTCCGGCAAGTGGAAAACTCACACTAAACCGCGCAAGCCACCGACCGCTAGCCTAGACACATGCAGCGCACCGCTTCCTCCATGCACGCACAGCCTGCCACCACGCAGACTCCTGCCCCACTCGACTGGCACAGCCGGGTGCGTTACTTCGTCGGCTCATTCCCAACTGCCGATCTCGCTATTGCGGCTGCTTTCCTGCTGTGCTGCTGGTTGAGCATGACGCCGCTACTTACTTATGGCCCGAGCTTCACATATGTCACCAATGTGATTCTGTCCGCGATGATTGCCGGAGCCGCAGCGTTTCGTCGTAAAGCAGTGCGTGCATCGTTTGTGGTTACGTACATTGCCCTGGCGGGTCTCGCCTTGCTGGTGTGGCTATCCCCTGTAAACCTTGGGCTAGACCCTATTATTGTTGCTGCCCCACTATCACTATGGGCTGTGAGCAGGTGGGAACCGAATCGCACCTGGGGCATCGTTGGGCTGTTTTTAGGGTTAATTGGCAGCTTCCTCAACCCGGCAGTTCCTGCCTTCGGCTTTACCCCGGAACGACTATTGGTCTTCGGACTACCGGCGGTGCTCATCACGGCGAGCGCGTACGCAGTGCCACTATGGCTGCGCATCAACGCCGAGGAACATGCCGCGGAGTTGGAGAACGTCGTGGCGCTCAACAAGCTGGAGTTGTCCAGGGAGCTTCACGACGTCGTGGGGCACGGACTCACCTCTATTAAGGTTCAGGCCCAAACCGCTCTGTACCTGGCGGAGATGGATGGCTCACGAGCGGAATCCGCTGCTGAAAAGACCACGCTGGAAGGTATTGCCCAGACCGCAGAACAATCGTTGCGGGATGTGCATGCGCTTGTCGATGCGCTACGTGAAGGCAGCGAGATTAGCGCTGACCCGAATGAGATTCCGCGTCTGGTTGCGGCAGTTTGTCCGCCGGGTCGCGATGTTTCGGTGACTCTGCCGGAGTCTTATGGAGACCTGGCGGATTGGCCACTCGCGAAGCGACTGACTCTGGTGCGGGCAGTGACGGAGTTGGCCGCGAATATGGCCAAGCACTCATCGGGCGCTGGTCAGCTGGCACTGACAATCGATCCACCTGCCGATGCTGATGACAGCCCGGCGCGGGTTCATTTGGTGACTGCAAACCGGGCTGAGAGCGATACCTTGGAACCCAGGAAGCGAGCTGGCGCTGGCCTGATTGGTCTGAATGAACGCGTGGCGCAGCTCGGTGGCGAGATGACTTATGGTGAAAGCGACGGCATGTTCCGCGTCAGTATTCGGCTGTAAGCAGTTCGACCGAAGCAGGGCTGACTGTCAATCCTGTCGAGAAAGACGAGCAATGGATGTAATTCGAGTATTAGTGGCTGAAGATCAGGCTCTGATTCGGCAGTCTTTCGCGCAGCTTATTGATGCCCACCCGCAGATGAAAGTCATTGGTGCCGTGGGCGACGGCGCCGAGGCTGTGCGTCTTGCCTCCGGAGCCGATGTGGTCGTCATGGACATTCGAATGCCCGTGATGGACGGTATCGAGGCCACCCGGCAGATCGTGCAAGGCGTGCCGTCCAGAGGTGCGGCTCGCGCTTCCACTCCGAAAGTCCTGGTGCTGACCACTTTCCGCGAAGAAAACCTGGTGCTCGGCGCTTTAGAAGCTGGGGCCGCAGGCTTTTTGCTCAAAGACTCCAATCCCCGTGAGCTGCTTTCGGCCATCATGCGTATCCACCGTGGTGAAGGAGTCATCGATCCGAAGGTGACGCCGATGGTGTTGCGGCATGTTTCACCGCGCGCACCGCACTCAGGACAGCCAGCGAGAGCGTTCTCGACGCATGGCGCTGACTCAGACCCCACTCACACAGGAACCCAATTCACACCCCGCGAACAGGAGATTTTGAACCTCGTCTGCCAAGGGCTTTCCAATGACGAAATTGCTCGCAGGTTGGTTGTCGCCACGACGACAGTGAAAACCCATGTGAAATCCCTGTTGACCAAGACGGGCTCACGCAGTCGCGTGGATCTTGTCATTTGGGCTGCGAAAAACGGGCTGCTGTAGCTTCTCCTCGCTGGTACCGTCATCCTCGCTATCGTCTCCTCCCTAGGGAGGATATTTCCGCCACCTCATCCTCAGGGAGGGCGCGAACCGAACCAGCCATGCCTATTACTTAAGGCATGAACGCACCAACCCCTACCTCAGGCCCTTCCGCAGATGCCGCCGCTCCCCTCCTTCAGCTGCGCGGCATCACTGTCTCCTACGGCAAGAACGAACCTGTCCTGAACGGCCTCGATATGAACGTCCGCGCCGGCGAGGTCTACGGGCTATTGGGACTCAACGGCGCAGGTAAATCCACGCTGATGAGCACGGTGCTTGGGCTAATTCCCTACTCCGGTGAAATCAGCATCGCGGGACACCCGTGGTCCGTTGTCGATCTGGACCGCATCGGCGCCTCCATCAATGGCCCGGCGTTCTACCCACAGCTCTCAGCCACCGACAATCTCAAAGTGCACGCACATCTGACCGGCACGGACAAGAGCCGTATCGCCGAAGTCCTCGACTTAGTCGGGCTTCATGCTGGTAACAAGCGTGCCCGTGCATTCTCCACCGGCATGAAGGTTCGTCTTTCCCTGGCGATGGCGCTGCTCACCGACCCCGACATTGTGCTTCTCGACGAGCCCACCAACGGCCTCGACCCCGAAGCTATCGTGGGCCTGCGCACCTTGTTGCGAAATCTTGCCGCTAGTGGCAAGGCCGTCGTGGTGTCCTCCCATCAACTCGGAGAAGTCGAAAAGAGCGTTGACCACCTTGGTGTCCTCGCCGGTGGCCGACTGGTCTACGAAGGCCCGCTGACTGACTTTGCGGCCTCTGGTCAATCCCTCGAGCAAGCTTTCTTCACCGCAGTAGGTGTTGCCCGATGAGCACTCAACCGCACACGCGCACTCTTAACACGCGCACCGTTCCTACTCGCCGCTACTTCCGCGCCGAGCTACTGCGGGCGAAGTGGTCACTCACCATGTTTCTTCCCATCATCATGGTGGCAGTCGCTCTGGTCAGCATGGTCTTTTCTAGAGGCGTTGACGCCACCGCCATGGCGAGCGCCCACATCTACTCGCTTATCCTGCTTCCTCCCCTGGCTGCTATTACGTCCGTCATCGGCCAAAACCGTGAAGAAAAACTCCGCCAAGGCGGCCTAATCTGGCGCAATATCTCGGGCACTCGAGTGCTCCTTGCCCGCGCAGCCACTGTCATTGCCTCCGCGGCCCTCGGTCACGCATTGATGGCTGCACTCCTTGCCCGGAGCGTGAGCACCGCATTGCAATTCACGCTCTTTAGCACGTTGTCATTCTTCGTCTTCTGGACATTCGGCCTTGCCCTATGGCGCCTTGTGCCACGCGCAGCTCTCTTCCTCGCTCCGCTCGCTTCCATCGCTTGGGCCATCGCAGGAACACTGGACGCCATGAGCCCAAACTGGAAAGTTCTCCCGTGGACCTGGGCAATCCGCCCAACGTTACCTATCCACGGAGTGCAGGCTAATTCCATCTCGGCTCCCGCCGACAGCGAGATCTGGAACATCGCCATCCTGCCGCCCGCGTTGCTGCATTTACTCCTCGGGCTAGGTCTATTTGCCATCGCATTGCTTGCGCACGGAAAATCTCTCAGCTTGCCGACGGGCCGCGAACGCAGCACTTCGTCGTTAAGCCATGGCATGAGCGCGACCCTTCCGTGGCGCACCTGGTGGAGTCTCGCAGCGCTGATGCTTGCCGGCCTTGCGGTCGTGCGTGTGGTGTGGAACCCGGAGTATGCGCTGGGGCTGCTGAGTTTCGTCTGCGTGCCGACGGCTGCAACCGTGGTGGCCATCATGACATGGACCTCGCAAGCTGATGCCTGGCCAGCGCTGATGTATCGGCGTGCGCGACGGAGCATCACACTCCGACTGTTTGCTTTGGATATGGCGTTTCTCGTACCGGTGCTCGTGGTTGCGGTGGTGATTAGTGGCGCAGGCGGCCAGACCAATAGCCAGACCGGCATTAACCCCTGGCCGTACCAGGCGGTCATCGCTCCTCTTGTGGCCGCGATGATTGTGGCCGTGACCGGCTTAATTGCGCGTCGAAGTGTGGCGGCCGCAATCTTTGTCTCGGTCGCGCTCGGCGGTTGGGCGGTGATGGTTGGCGGTGATGTCCTCAGCGCCTCACCGTTGTGGTGGACCTCGGAATGGGGATGGACTTGGGTAGTCCGTGATTACCCCGAGCGGTGGCCAGTGATGGTTCTCGTGTCCGCCATTGTGATGGCGGCGTTCGTGGCTTGGGCTCGGGCGACATCATTGAAGGCGATCCAATCCCAAGACTGACGGCGGCGCTACGAGCAGCCCACCTACTACTCGATCGCCTCGCGAACCTCTTCGACACTGAGGTTCGAGTCTTCAATCTCCTCGCGGGCCTCCTTGTTCCGGCCACGGCGGACCAGACGGAAGATGCGCTTGCGGCGGGAAGTCTCTTCACTGATGCGCTCGCGGCCGCGCAACCAGGCAACAAGCATGACAGTAATGAGCAGCAGACCGATGTAGCCCAGGATTGGGTAGACCCAACCGATTAGGTTCTGGAAGCCCATGAAGCTCAAGGCGAAACCGAGCAAGACCAGGGCGACGTAGACAATCTTGAATTTTTCCGGGTGCTTAGCGGTGACGCGACGCCCCAGAGCGTAGAACATGCCAAGTGCCGTGTTGAAGATCATGCCAAGGATTACCACGGCCATGGCCTGGCCCAGCCACGGGTGCAGACGATTAATGACAGTGAGCATTGGCACGGCATCGGTGGCGACAGTACCAACAGTGTGGAACAGCGTGATGGTGGTAATCAGCAGCATCGCGGAGTAAATCAAACCACCGGTAAACCCACCGGCTCCAGCGGCGCGGGGATTGAACAGGCTACCGCCAATAACAATCGCCATGGAAACCGCAACCATCAGGTTAAAACCAACATAGTTCACTGCGGCGACAACCCAGTTCGGCAGAGTGGTCGGGACTTCCGCAACGGCAGCTGCCTGCTCCGCGGCCGGGGTGGCATCGGTGAACGCCAGCGTATAAACACTGGCCAGCAGGATAAAGCCGACGATAAACGGCGTGATGGAACCGATCACGGTGGTCACGCGGTCCACATCGAGGAAACCGGCTGCAATGGTCACCAGCACCATGATTACGGCACCGATCCACACGGGGATGCCCCACTGCTGCTCCATGTTGGCACCGGCACCGGCGAACATAACGAACCCTGTGGCGAAGAGCGTGATAATCACGCCAATGTCCAGTACTCGCGAGAAGATGGGGTGCGATACGCGTCGGAAAACTTCGCCGTGCTCGCTGGCCTGAAAGTAGCTTCCCAGCTGCAAAATGATCATCGCCATCAGGCTCATGATCACCGCTGAGAGAACGGCACCCCAGACACCATTGATGCCAAAGGCGACGAAGTATTGCATGATTTCCTGACCCGTCGCAAAGCCCGCGCCGACGACCACGCCGACGAAGGCAAATGCAACGCGCAGTACTTGCTTCACCACAAGGGTTCACTCCTATTCGACTATCTGATTGATATAACCACCTTACTTTTCTCAGTGAGTTTTACTAATCGCAATTAAGCGTTCTACGAAGTTTCGCCTTTAAATTCCGCAGGCCACGCCGGTCGAATGCACTGGGCAGTAGCCGTTCGGATTCTTAAACAAGTACTGCTGATGCTCATCCTCAGCCCGGTAGTACTCCCCTGCCGGGGTCTCCGCGAGTGGCTTAATCTCCGTGGTGATGGCCCCCAGGCCAGCGTCGGCAAGCTTCGGCGCGTAGGCATCGGCGATCTCCTGTGCCCGGCGCGCTTGCTCGGGCGTCGTCGTGTAGATCGCGGAACGGTACTGCGTGCCGACATCATTACCCTGGCGGTAGCCCTGCGTGGGATCGTGGGCCTCGAAGGCCTTGGCGATCAGCTGGTCGAAGCTAATCTGCTCCGGGTCGTAGACGACCTCCACAATCTCGGTGTGGTTGGTGCGTCCGGTGCAGGACTCGCGGTAGGTGGGATTCGGCGTCACGCCACCGGCGAACCCGACCGACGTGCTGAGCACGCCCGGTGTTTCCCAAAACAGCTTCTCAGCACCCCAGTAACAGCCAATCCCGATGTAGACGACCTCCTGGCCTTCCTCCCATGGGCCGGTGATCGGCGTGCCGAGCACCGCATGCGGCTTCGGATTTTCCAACACCGGGTGCGAGCCGCCCTTGAGCGCCTCATCTTCCGGCACCAGCTCTGCGGACCTGCCAAAAATCCAACCCATCTTCTACGCCTTTCTATCTATGACTGTCTTTGGTCTGCGCAACGCGCCCGAGGCCACGATTGTTCCGACCTCGCCACCAGAAACTACGGCACAACACGGGCTATGGTTTGGGTTGTGCGTACGCTCAGCCTGCTTTCCGTCAATCCCCACGACCCGACCGCCATCCTGCCCGACCTCCGCGCCGCGCTGGACGGTGAGGTCTCTCTTCTTCCCGTTCCGCTTCACGACGGCACGCGCGCCTCAATCTTGCGGAACTCGCAACGCGCAGGTGAGCCGATTGATGAGTCCATCGCGCTTGTTGTCGGCACGTCCGGTTCCACCGGTACACCGAAGGGTGCACAGCTGACGGTGGATAACTTGGTCTCCTCTGCTACCGCTACACATCAGTGGCTCGGCGGTGAAGGGCAATGGCTGCTGGCGATGCCGGCCTATCACATCGCTGGCCTGCAGGTTCTTATTCGCTCGCTGCTCGCGGGCACGGAGCCGGTGTGTGTGGATGTGACCGACGGTTTTGATGTAGCCGCATTCGCCGACGGCGCCGAGGCCCTCACAGGCGACCGTGCCTACACCTCGCTGGCTCCGATGCAGCTGGCCAAGGCGATGGAAGAACCCTTTGGTGCGGCTGCCCTGCGCCTCTTCGACGCCATCCTCGTCGGCGGCGCAGCTTTGAACCCGCAGGTGGCAGCGCGGGCCGAAGAGCTCGGCATCAACGTCGTGACCACCTATGGTTCCTCCGAGACAGCCGGCGGCTGCGTCTACGACGGCCAGCCCATCGAGGGTGCACAGGTAGCCATCGAAAATGGTCGCGTTTGGCTGGGTGGACCGATGATCGCACACGGTTACCGCAACGCGCCCGGTCACGAGGCTTTCCATAAACCAGGTTGGTTCGCCACCTCTGATGCGGGCGAAATCCGCGATGGCCGACTAGTCATTATGGGACGCCTGGACACCATCATCGACTCCGGCGGGTTAAAGCTGCACCCCGAAGTCCTCGAACGTGAACTGCTCGCCATCGACGGAGTAACAGGTGCCTGCGTGGTGGGCGTGCCGCACCCACGGCTCGGCCAAGCCATCGTCGCAGCGTATGAAGGCACCGCTGAGCTCGGCGATATTATGGACGGCCTCGGCGATGCTGAAGACGCCGGGCGAATCAATCACTGGATGATTCCCAAGGATCTGCGTCGCGTGGAGGCCCTGCCGCTGATTGGTCCGGGCAAGGTCGACCGGAAGAAAGTCGCGGCGCTCTTTTAGCTCATTCAGACACGCATTAGTTCAAGGCATTTGGTGTCACGTCCTATTATTAATTCATGTCTGAAGCACCAAAGAGTCCTGCAACGGCGTCGTTAAGCGATTGGCTGGAAGGCGCGCGCCCCCATACCTGGGCGAATGCGTTTGCGCCGGTCATCGTCGGTGTCGGAGCGGCGTCGACGCACGCGCCGATTATCTGGGGACGTGCGGTGCTCGCGCTGGTTGTCGCGTGGGCGTTGATTGTGGGCGTGAACTTCGCCAACGACTACTCCGATGGCATCCGCGGCACTGACGATGACCGCTCGGGCCCGCTGCGCCTGACGGGTTCTGGTCTGGTCGAGCCGAAGGTTGTGAAGTACGCGGCGTTCGGTTCCTTTGGTGTCGCCGGTCTTGCCGGTGTTTCGCTATCCCTGATGAGCGCGTGGTGGCTCATTCTGGTCGGTGCACTGTGCATCGCGGCTGCGTGGTTCTACACCGGCGGTAAAAATCCCTACGGTTATCGCGGACTTGGCGAGGTCTCGGTCTTCGTCTTCTTCGGTCTCGTCGCGGTGCTCGGCACGGAATTCACCCAGACGGGCTCGCTGTCTTGGGTCGGCCTGGCCTGCGCAATTGGTATTGGTTCGGTGTCTTCTGCCGTGAACCTGGCGAACAACTTGCGCGACATCCCCACCGACGCCGCCACCGGCAAGATCACGTTGGCAGTTCGCCTGGGCGACTTCCGCACCCGCATCGTCTGGC
Source organism: Corynebacterium sp. MSK047 (assembly GCF_030232285.1). Classification (NCBI taxonomy): domain Bacteria; kingdom Bacillati; phylum Actinomycetota; class Actinomycetes; order Mycobacteriales; family Corynebacteriaceae; genus Corynebacterium; species Corynebacterium sp. MSK047. The sequence goes on from NZ_JASPJI010000002.1 coordinate 13,810, forward strand.
AGATTCTCTCCCTCATGCCCGCGCTGGCCAGCATCTTTATCGCTTTCTGGCGCCCATGGGCGCTGGTGGGTCTGCTCATCGTGCCGCTGTGGGTAAAGGCCTCCGAGCCAATTCGCATGCATAAGAAGGGCAAAGAGCTCATCCCGGTACTGGGGCTTACCGGCAAGATGATGCTTGCCTGGTCCGTCATTACGGCACTCGCACTCGCGCTCAGCTAGGGGGGTACCGATGGACTTCCGCACACTGACGCACAAGGCGCTTGACGACGTCCAGGAGGCCGCAACCCGAGTTGGCGACACAGCAGCCAAGGCTCCAGCTTTCGCCCGCAGCGCTGCTCTGCGCCTGACCAAATCGGGACGCCGGCGACTGGCGCTGGAGCACGGCGCGCTGCATTCGCAGACCCGTGAACCGGGCCTAACCGACCTCACGTCAACCGGCGTGGTGCATATCAAGACCGCACCGGTCGCAGCCGAGATTGCGGCCAAGGACGATGAGCGGAAGGCCAGCGACAAGCCGGATGCTGTCACCACCGATATTCCGGTGCACTGGTACGAGGTAGAACCTAGCGAGCCCGCCAAAGAACCCGTGACCATCGTCTTCGTCCACGGCTTCACCCTGGCTGGCGAGTCCTGGTACCGACAGTTCAACGAGCTGCGCAAGTCGCACCCGGAAGCACGCCTGTTGACTATGGATTTGCGCGGCCACGGCCAGACCGGAGCGGTTCCGGCTTCACTCTGCACGGTCGAAGGTGCTGCGGCCGATGCGCTGGCCGTGATCGCCGAGCGTGCCGCGACCGGAAAACTCATCGTGGTTGGGCATTCGCTAGGCGGTTTGATTGCACTGCACATGGTGCGGGCTGCAGAGGAAAGCATTCGCCGTCGGATAGCAGGCGTAGTGTTGATTTCCACGTCTATCGACAAGCTGGCCGCCCAGGGTGTGCCGCAGATTCTGGCGTCCCCGGTGGCGGATGCGGCGCGCAATGCAATTGAGTCCTCGCCGAAGGAGATTCGCAAGTTCCGCGAGGCAATCGCGTCACTGATGGCGCCGTCGTTGGCAGTTGCGGTGTTCGCCCGGCGCACGGACTACGAGATCATCGAGTTCCACGCGGCCATGATTAATGAAACACCGCTGGAAACTTTCGTGGGATATCTCGACGACCTGCAGGATCACGACGAGTTCGCAGCCGGGCCTTACTTGGAGGGCTTGCCAGGAGCGGTACTGGTGGGCACGAAGGACGATGTCACTCCGCGCAAGCAAGCAGACCTAATTATGGAAAAGTGGCCGGACGCCGAACTGGTTGAAGTCGACGGGGCCGGCCACATGTTGCCGCTCGAGGCTCCGGAAGCGGTGAACCGGGCAATCGAGCGAGTGTTAGAGAAGGTGCGCTAGTTTTCCTCGCGGTCCTTAATCTGCTGCGCAATGTACTCCTTGTGCGCGCGGCGGTTCTCCGACCACACTGCAACAGACTCATTGGCCTGGACGCGCAGCTTCGGGAACACAAAAACCGACAGCGGCATCGCAATAATCAGTGCGAACACAGCCGTAATTGCGGCCGGAATCTGCACATTAACGAGGTAGATAATCACGAGCAGAATGAAGAACAGCACCAGGAACAGCAGCAGACGCGCAAGGCCGTACCAGAACAGCCCCTTCATGGCATTGCCGCGACCAGCATTCTTGGTCACCGGAGCTGACTGCTTCGGAGCTGCTGAAGCCGGAGCCTGAGTCGCCTCCACTTCAGCCTCAGAAGCCAACTTGTCCTGCTCTGCTGGATTGGTCATTAAACCCTCACCTCTACGTGTTACGCCTGTACTGCGCCCCGGGCGTTGTTAGCGTCCATGGCTGTTCGTGTCCAACGTTCCTTTGTACCCTAACGGACTCTGTACGCCGTACCGCATGCAGTGCGATACCCCTCGTGGGCACTACTGGACTCGTTGCGTATTCTAGTCGGTAAATCCAGGAGGTTAGCTATTACATGGGTCGGCTCATTCTGCTGCTGTTCATCATCCTTGTCGTAGTCATGCTGTGGAAGGCATTTGGTCCCGGCAGTCGCGGCAACGGCATGCGACGTATTTCCGCTCCGCAACCGGAACCCCGTCCGCTCGCTCCCGACGATGATCCGGAGTTCCTCTGGAAGCTCAAGAAGGCCGAATTCGATCGCCGTAAACGTGAGCAGGAGCTGCAGGAGCGGCGCGAACGGGAGCAGGACGACAACCCCGATAATCCCGGCGAAACTGACTAAACGTCCTTGCCACGCAGCAACAACTGCTGTAGATATTCCCCGTAGCCACTGGCGCTGAGGGCGTCGGCACGCGCGCTAAGCGCAGCATCGTCAATGAATCCCATGCGCCACGCCACCTCTTCCGGCGAGCCAATCTTTAGCCCCTGCCGCTGCTCGATTGTGCGCACAAAATCGCCCGCGGCCATCAGATTGTCCACCGTGCCGGTATCCAGCCACGCCGTGCCGCGCGGCAGCACCTCTACCTGCAGTTTTCCTCGCTCCAAGTAGACGCGGTTAACATCCGTGATTTCCAATTCGCCGCGTGACGACGGTTGCAGCGAGCGAGCTATCTCAACAACCTCGGCATCATAGAAGTACAAACCAGGCACCGCGAAATGGCTGCGTGGTTTCTTCGGTTTCTCCTGGATCGCCACGGCTTTGCCGCTTTGGTCGAAGTCCACGACTCCATAGGCTGTGGGATCTGCGACCCAGTAGGCGAAGATCGCTCCGCCATCGACGTCATGGAAGCGGCGCAGCTGCGTGCCCAAGCCAGCACCGTAAAAGATGTTGTCGCCGAGGATGAGCGCAACGGAGTCATCGCCGATGTGGTCCGCACCGATGATGAACGCTTCAGCGAGACCACGGGGCTCGTCTTGGGTGGCAAAGGTGAGGTTGAGGCCCCACTGCGAGCCGTCGCCAAGCAAGCGTTCAAACTGCGGGGCATCATGTGGCGTGGTGATGACGAGGATGTCCCTGATTCCCGCTAGCATCAGCGTGCTCAGCGGGTAGTAGATCATCGGCTTGTCATAGACGGGAACCAGCTGCTTGCTTACGCCAAGTGTGATGGGAAACAGCCGAGAGCCCGTACCACCTGCGAGGATGATGCCCTTCATAGTGCTCGCGCCTTTCTGCCTTACTGCCCGGCCGCTTCGTTGGCGATTGCCCACTCGTCGCGAGCCATGTTCTCAAGATCCTTGCAGTCAAACTCACTGGGGAGCTTATTGCCCTCGGCCTCGAACTGCTCGATAGTCGGAGCCTTCTGATCGCGCTCGGAGAGAATCATGTCCGCTTCGGTGAGACCACCCTTGGCCAGTAGCGCGGCCAGGTCAATTCCGAGAGTTGGGTCCTGGATGCTAACAGCACGCTCTGCCTCCGGGTTGTAACCGGTGGAAGTGAGGTAGGTGAGCACGGAGTCGTCGGCAAGCGAGACGAAACCGTGTCCGATGCCGTTGGGCAGATAGACCACTCGGCGGGTCTTGCTGTCGAGCTCGAAGACCTCAACCTTGCCGAAGGTGTCGGAGCCGCGACGCAGGTCAACCGCGATGTCGAGGATGTGGCCCGCGGGACAAGTAACCAGCTTCGCCTGGCCGGGGTGGCCATCTGGCGCGGTGCTGACGTCAGCGAAGTGCAGGCCACGGACAACGCCTGCGGCGGAGACACTCATGTTGGCCTGCTCCGGGAAGAACGGGTAGCCCGTGGCCTCGGCGAATGCGTCGAGGCGATACCACTCGTGGAAACTACCGCGGCTGTCGCCGTGGATGACCGGCTCGAAGGTGAAAACGCCGTCGATGGAAGTGGGCTGGAATGTGCTCTTAGGGCTCATGGGTAACAAGTGTAGACGCGGGTGCTGGCCTGAGGCTGCGGCGCGCGTTGAGTGTGCACTGAGCGTGCGTTGGGAGTGTGCTGGGCATGCCGTGGCAGCGAACTACAACTCCTGCTCACGCTCGGCGTAGCCAGCCTCAGCGGCATCGTAGGCCGCGGCCCACCAAGACTCGTTGGCACGATACCAGTCAATGGTCTCGGCGAGCCCCGCGGAAAAGTCTTGGTAGCGCGGCTGCCAGCCAAGGGTACGGATGGATGCGGGATCAATCGCATACCGACGGTCATGCCCCGGGCGGTCAGTGACACGGACGAAATCGGACCGCGCACGTCCGAAGCCCTCGAGGATGTCTCCGACCACGTCGAGGTTGGAACGCTCGCCATCGGCACCAATCAGGTAGGTCTCCCCCACCTCGCCAGAATCCAAGATTGCCCAGACCGCGTCGTTGTGGTCATCGACGTGAATCCAGTCCCGAACATTCTCGCCAGTGCCGTACACGCGAGGGCTACGACCGCGCAACAGACCACAGATCTGGCGGGGAATCAGCTTCTCCGGATGCTGCCTCGGCCCGTAGTTGTTCGAGCAGTTACTAATCGTCGCAACCAACCCGAAGCTGCGCACCCACGCCCGGACAAAGTGATCCGCTGAAGCCTTGGAGGCCGAGTAGGGGCTGGAGGGTTTGTACGCGGTGGCCGTCGTAAAGCGTGCTGGATCGTCGAGAGCGAGATCGCCGAAGACCTCGTCTGTAGAGATGTGGTGAAAGCGAACATCGTGGGTGGCGCAGGCCTTCGCCAGATTCACGGTGCCCATGACATTGGTGGTGACGAAGGGGTCGGCATCCACCAGCGAGTTGTCGTTATGGCTCTCTGCGGCGAAGTGGACGACGGCATCGAAGCCGGGAACGAGGCGATCGATCAGCTCAGCGTCGCGGACATCGCCGCGGATGATCTCACAGTCCGCTCCTTCCAAGCTCGCAGGGTTCGCGGCATAGGTGAAAGCGTCAAGCACCGTGACATTCACATCCGGCCGCGTGGCCAGAGTACGGAGAACGAAGTTGGAACCAATAAAGCCGGCACCACCGGTGACGAGAACGCGCATGGAAGCGATTCTAGTTCACCCGGCGATGCCGGCTTGGTACGTGTGTGATCGGCTTAGTTCAGGCCAGCGTACGAGTGCAGGCCCGAAACCACCATGTTGATGAAGAAGAGGTTGAACACCATGGTCGCGAAACCGAAGATGTTAATCCACGCGGCCTTGGTATTACGCCAACCCGAGGTCGCGCGAGCGTGCAGGTACAGAGCGTAGATAATCCAGGAGATCAGAGCCGTGGTCTCCTTCGGATCCCAGCCCCAGTAGCGGCCCCATGCGGACTCCGCCCAAATAGCGCCGAGAACAATGCCCAGACCGAACAGCGGGAAGGACCAAATAGCGGTGCGGTAGGCAATCGCATCCAGCTTCTGTGCATCCGGCAGCGGCGAGACCAGCTTGCCTAGGAAACCCTTTTCCTTGCCCTCGCGGTTGTACATCCGCAGCATGTACAGAATCGAGGCGACACCGGAAATCAGTGCGATACTGCACCCGATAGAAATAATCGAGACGTGAACCGGAATCCAAATCGACTGCAGTGCCGGCACCACCGGAGCAGCCTCAACATATAGGTTCTTACCACCGTAAAACATCAGCGCCAGAATCGGAGCCAGCATCCACGGCCAGAACACACGCATGGTTTCACGATGCAGTACGCCAGCTGCAATTGCCATAGCAAACAGAATGGAAACTGAGACGTACTCGTAGAGGTTGCCCCACGGGAAACGCTGCACGGCCAAACCACGCAGCAGCACCGATGCAAAGTGCACGGCCACACCGACATAAATCAGCATTTCCGTCACAACGCCGAGTCGGTTCGTCAGCGCCTGGTTCTTAGGCTCGCTTGCCGACGACTTCGTCGCCAACTCCCCCGAGTCAGCGACACTAGTGGTGGTAGCTCCATCACCAGCACCGGCGGCTACCAGCTCACGCTCGGCAACCTGGCTTTTCGCTTCAGCGACTGCGATACGACGGCTGTAGTAGGCAATGGATACAACAAAGGCCAAAAGATAAAAGGCGAAGGCCGTAAAGTACGACCAGTCCGAAAACTGCGCCAGTGTCTTATTGACGAGCATGTACTTGGCTCCAAAATGTGGAATTAGCGGAATACTTCTTCAAACCCTAGTACTAAAGCAGGACTAAGCAAAAGGGGGCCGTGGACACGGGGGACGCAAAAAAGTTGCGCGGAGGCGCAATTTTCGCCTCCGCGCATTCACCCTGTGGCAGGGATGGGACGGACTTAGTGGTCAGTTAACTTTTGGTCTTATTGTCCGTGCTGTCCTTATCGGCAGTGTCATCCTTGGCAGCATCGTTTCCTTCGCTGTCCTCGTCATCACTGTCGCGTTCCAGGATGTCGTCGACGATGTACTGGAACTCCTCGCCCCAACCTGCCTTGTCTGTGCGGGCAAGGCCACCGAACTCAACGCGAGTGCGGCCATCCTCCAGCTGGAACATGCGCACCCAAACACGCCGGCGCTTAATGCCCAGCGACATCACCATGCCCGCCAGTGCGGCCACAGTCGCCACCAGCACCCAGAACTGCGTGGGATCGTGCGAAACCTGCAAGTTGACGAATTCCTTCGCACCGAGGAATTCAATCTTGGTGCCGTCGGCAAGCTCTGTGGATTCGCCCTGCTTGAGGTTGACGCGGGCCTCCTTTTCCAGCTGACCCGAGTGCATCAGGTCGCGGTCGAGCGAGAACAGGCCCTGCGAGCGACCAGTGTCCAGGCCCGCGTCGCCGCGGTAAATGTCGACAGCCACAGCCGGGTCTTGCATCGCCGGGTAAGAGGACTGCAACAGGGCACCCCCTTCACCAGTGAACTCGGCGGTCGGGGCGAACAGGCCCTCAATCGCAATCTGGTTCTGGCGGCGCTCGAACAGGTCCGGGTACATGCCTGCAGGCGGGTCAAAACGCAGAGCACCCGAAGACAGGAAGTACGTCAGGTCATCTGGTCGGAACTGAACAATCGAGGTACGCGACTCACCATTCGGCCAGGTCACCTTGAACGCCGGGGCAAAGCCGTGGCCCTGTAGGTACACGCGGTCACCTGCGATGCGCAGTGGGTGGTTGACCTGCAGCGTGGTCTTCTCCCACTCATCGACAGGCTTGCGCATGTCCTTCTCTTCCGCATAACGGATATGAGAGGTAAACATCTTGGCCTGGCCATTCGGCAGGTAGTCGGCGAAGAAGTCATCGACCTGAATACAGAACGGGTTCAACGTCGTACCGTCAAAGGTGTTGCCAGCGCGCAGCGAGTCAAAGTTCGCCGCAGCAGTATTACAGAACGGAACGCCCACCGCGCTGTTGACGTTGTCGTCAGAAATTTCGGTGCCGGTGTTGGTCAGCAAAATGACCTGACCTTCGTAATAAGTCATGCGACCCCAACCGACGACAATAATCAGCACCGCAATGCCCAGGTGAAACACCAAGTTGCCGAACTCACGCAAGTAACCCTTCTCCGCGGAAAAGGAGCGCGCCCCAGCGCGATCTTCATCTGCTGGAGTCTCGGTCAACGCCCACTTGGTCAGGCGCTCACGCACCCGCTCGGAGATTTCATCCGCGGAGGAGTCGACCACGGCCTCGTCGTGAAGCGGAAGACGCGCTAACCGTTTCGGCGCCTTGGCCGGTGGTGTCTTCATGGCCTTGTAGTGGTCGATGGTGCGCGGAATAATGCAGCCGACCAGGGAAATCAGCAGCAAGGCCACGATGGCGACGAACCAGACGGACGAGAAGACATCGAAAAGCTGCAGCTTATCCATGATCTCGGCGGTCTTGCCGTTGGCGGCAAGATACTGGTCGACCTTGTCCTTATTCAGCGAGCGCTGTGGCAACAGGGCGCCCGGAACCGCTGCGAAAGCGAGGATGAACAGCAGAATCAGCGCTGTGCGCATGCTAGTCAACCAGTTCCAGACCTGCTGGAAGGGCTGTCGTACCTTATTCCAATTCACCGACATCGAAAAATCTTTCACTAAATTGGCGTTACCGTATCAGTAATAAAAGCGGCCTGAACCCAGGCAACAAAAACATCCCACAGTCCCGTGACCAGGGCAATTCCGACCAGCACCAGCGCCACACCACCGATGAGCTGAATAGTTCGCGAGTGCTTACGCAGGAATTCCACTCCGCGCATCGCGCGTGCCGACCCCAGCGCCACCAAGATGAACGGCAGCCCCAGCCCCAGGCAGTAAGCGATAATCAGCGCCACTCCCCTGGCCGCGGTCATTCCCTGTGTACCTGCGGACACCGAAATAATTGCAGTCAGCGTCGGCCCCAGACACGGCGTCCACCCCAGCGCGAACACCGCGCCAAGCAGTGGCGCTCCCAGCCACGTGGTCCAGCGCTTCGGCGCCATGCGGGTGTCCTTCTGCAGCGCTGGCACCATACCCATGAAGGCAAGCCCCATCACGATGGTCACCACGCCACCGACAATCGTCAGCGTGCGCGCCTGCAGACGCAGCGTGGACACGAGCCCGAAAATTGAGGCCGACCCCAGCACGAAAATGACAGTGAAGCCCAGCACGAACAGCAACGCAGCCAGGCCGACGCGGGCTGTTGAGGAACGCTGGCCACGGCCTCCATCGCCGTCATGCTTATCGACGGAGGTTGCGTCCGCAGTGCCCGTCGTCAAGCCCTGGCCCTGCGCCCCCGATGCTCCGGAAATACCGGTGAGATACGAGACGTAACCGGGCACGAGCGGAATGACGCACGGGCTGGCAAACGAGACGAGACCAGCCAGCGCAGCAGCGAGCAGGCCTAATAGGATGGGACCGCCGGTGGCGGCGTCGGCGAACTGCTGGCCGATGCCATCGGCAAGATAAATCGTGTCCATGGCAAGAGTTCCCATGCTGGGGCCTAGCCCTCCGCCTTCACTTCATTAACAGCCTTCATCAGCATGGTGTGATCGACCTCGCGGAGGAAGACCTTGGCCGGGCGGTGCTGCTTGTCCAGAATGATGGTTGTCGGAATCACCGAAGCCGGGATGCCGCCGAGTGCGCTGGCGTTGACGAAGGCCGGGTCATAGATGGACGGGTAGGTGATGCCGTTGTCCTTCACAAAGTCGATGGGAGCCTGGCGGACATTGTCGCGGACGTTGATGCCGAGAACGGTGCCGATACCTTGCTCTTCCATCTGTTCCTGGACATACTGCAGGTCATCCGATTCGGATCGGCACGGTGCGCACCACTGCCCCCAGGCGTTTAGGACCACAATCTGGTCCTTGAAGTCATCGAGGGAGATTTTCTTGTCGTCGTCCTCTAGAGAAGGACCGAACACCTTGCCGACCGGTTTGCGCTCCTCGGGTGCGTAGTCAATGATCTGCTGACCCCCTGGAGAAACAAACTCGAACTGACCGCCGACGGCAACGGCATCGTGTCCCACTGAATCTCCGGGGTTACATGCTGCGAGCGACAGAGACAGAGTTGCTGCCGCTAGCGTTGCTGCAATTCGGGACGATGAGACCTTGGCCACTTGGGGTGCCACCTTCCGGGGGTCAGTGAAACTTCAACAAAACTATTTATTCACCTTACAGGTGACCGGCCGGTTCACTGTAGCGCACGTCGACAATGGTGTCGCCGACGAAGACCAAGGAGGTCACGCTGGCCAGATCGCACTGCCTAGTTGCCGGGTTGTGGGCGAGCTTCAAGTACCGCGCACGACGCTGAGCTGCAATGATGCACAGCTGGTGCGTCACCAGCACCGCTTCCGCTCCTTCGGCGGCCTCGCGGGCTCGCTCGATGACGTGGAACATACGGTCCGCGATCTCCTCGTAGGGCTCGCCCCAACTGGGCACGCTCGGACGACGCAGCCGTGGCCAGTACTTTGGATTCCACAGTGCGGAGTCAATGCCCTTGATGTGCAAACCCTCAAAGGAGTTGCCAGCCTCCAGCAAATCTTCATCCAGGGTCGGCTTCATGCCGATTACCTCGGTGAAGGGCCGTGAGGTTTCCTGCGTGCGCTGCAGCGGAGAGCAGGCGAAGTAGCGGATGTCGTGGCCTTCGAAGGACGAGGCCGTGGCTGCTGCCTGGCGCTGACCGCGCTCAGACAAGTGCCAGCCGGGCAGGCGACCGTAGAGAATCTTATCCGGGTTATAAACCTCGCCGTGGCGGACGAGATGTACGACCGTGGTCTTGGCGTGCTTTGTTGCACGCTTAGACGCCTGGTTTTCCGGCGGTGTCGGCTGCGATTCCTGCTGTGCTGCCTGCTGCTCGGCCTGCGAATTGGTCTTGTTCGACACGTGTCACCTACTCCGGCTTGGCGGCTGCCGCCGCCTCGGCCGCGCGGGCTGCTGCACGCTCGATGATTTCGAAGTCGGCGTCGGTCAGCGCAGCGGAGACGAACCAGGTCTCGTAGCAAGAAGCCGGCGGGTAGACACCATTGGCCAGTAGGGCGTGGAAGAAAGCCGGGTAGCGGAAAGTATCCGCTGCCTGCATCTGCTCAAAGTTGTGGCCCTCGCCCTCGGCGAAGCGTGGCGAGAGCATCGTGCCCGCACGCTGAATGTGGTGGGCCACGCCCTGCTTGGTCAGGGCGTCGGACAGAATCGTGGCCAGGCGATCTGCATTGGCCGCAACGGTGTCATAGACATCCTTCGTGGCATTTTCCAGGTTGGCCAGGCCAGCTGCCATAGCGACCGGGTTACCGGAGAGTGTGCCTGCCTGGTACACCGGACCGTTCGGAGCCAAGTACTCCATGACGTCGCGGCGACCACCAAAGGCAGCTGCCGGCAAACCACCGGAGACGACCTTGCCGAAGGTGGTCAGGTCACCGGCCACACCATCAATGCCGTACCAGCCGTTGTAGGAAGCGCGGAAGCCAGTCATGACCTCATCGAGAATCAGCAGTGCGCCGTCTGCATGGCAGACTTCCTTCAACTTCGCGTTGAAGTTGTCCTGCGGTGCGACGGTACCCATGTTGCCCGCTGCCGCCTCAGTGATGACACAGGCAATCTCGCCCGGGTTCTCAGCGAATGCGGCCTTGACGGCCTCAATATCGTTGTAAGGGACAACAATGGTGTCGGCAGCCGATGCACCGGTGACACCCGGCGAATCCGGCAGACCAAAAGTAGCGACACCAGAACCGGCCGATGCCAGCAGCGCGTCCACGTGACCGTGGTAGCAACCGGCGAACTTAATGATCTTGGAACGGCCAGTGAAACCGCGAGCCAGGCGAACTGCGGACATGGTGGCCTCAGTGCCGGAGTTGACCAGACGCACCTCATCTACCGACGTGCGCTCAACGATGTGACGAGCCAGGTCGGTCTCAGCCGTCGTCGGAGCGCCGAAAGACAAACCGCGAGTGGCGGCGCTCTGAACGGCCTCCACCACTGCCGGGTGCGCGTGGCCCAGAATCATTGGACCCCACGAGCAGACCAAGTCCACATATTCGTTGCCATCAACATCCACGAGACGAGAGCCCGCGGCGTGGTCAATGAAACGTGGGGTGCCACCGACGGAACCGAAGGCGCGGACCGGCGAGTTCACGCCACCCGGCGTCACTGCCTGAGCCTGCGTAAAGAACTCTGCCGAACGATCGGTGAGCTCAACGTTTTCTGGGACATGAGGAGCATTAATGTCTTGAGTCACGGTGACCATCGTAGACGGCCACTCGGATGAAGGGCTACCCTGCCCTACCAACGTCCCAGCTTCACCCTGAATAGATGCTTGCGGCGAGAGGACACTCGACGGGATCGCCAGTCGATCCACAAGCTGGAGAAAATCATCAAAAGCGATGCCAGCAGCGGGTGAATCATACCGGTCATACCCAGCAGGATGACCGCAACGTTGTAGAACCACGCAAAGTAGATGTTGGAGTCCATCATCCGCACCACAGCACGTGCGATTTCAATGGCCTCCGGAATCGACAACACGTTGTTACGCAGTGCCACGACATCGGCGTAATCAACATCAAGATTCTGATTGCCTTCGGTGTTGTCCATCAAAACACCCACGTCAGCGGCACGCAGAGAGTCCCGGATGTCCTTGTCGCCAACCATCACGACAGTCTCGCCGTCACTGTGTACCGAACGCACCGCAATGGCCTTGCGGGAGGCAATGATGCCCGCGAATACTCGTGAGATATTCAGCCGGTCAGCAAAACGACGGGCTACTGGATACGGATCTCGCGTGATCATCATGGTGTCCACGCCCATATCCTCAAGCTGGTCAATGCTCTCGACCGCATCGGGCTTAATGTCCTCACCAATGGTGATGACACCACGGACCTTGCCACGCCACGACACCACCATCGGAGTACCGCCACTGAGCGCAGCCACAGCCATTTTCTCGCTGAGTGCAGTGAGATCACGCGGACGCCAAACACGCCCCTCAACAAAGCGCATCTCTAACTTGTCGTCGGAGTCCTTCACCGGAATCTCTACCTGGCCAACGAACGCACCATCTTCCGCAATTGCGACGTGTACGGTCTCAATCCAGTGCGGCACCTCGCCACCGCCGGAACCGGCGTCGCGGGATGCACGGCACGCGCGTACGATGGCCGCCGATGCCGGGTGGTTGCTCTCCATCATGAGAGCGCCCGCCACACGCAGAACCAGATCCGGATTTTCATTGCGCTCAGCGGCGACACCGAGCACGTGGGTGTCACCCTCGGTCAGCGTTCCAACTCGGTTAAAAATCACCACATCGGCAGCGGCCAGCTTTCGGAAAGTCTCATTGCCACGAATCAAGATTCCGTTACTAGCACCGGCCAGAATCCCGATGCGCTGCACGGTCGACGTAGACATTGCCAATGCCACCGGCGCGATGCCCGAGAGCATAGCCAGCGCTACCGCGAGGGCACCGCTCATCGTGCCCGTAGCCAGCCACCAGCCGCAAAAAGCCACGCCCGCCAACGACAGCGTCCATGGCACCAGCTCTGATGCCGAGTGCACTGCGGTCTGGTGCATCACCGTTTCTTCTCGAACCGCTTGACGAAGCCAACGCGCTATCGACGACGCCCGGGTCTTGAAACCGGTGCGTTCCACGCGCACCTTGAGCTCCGAATCCAGGTTGATTGCGCCGGCCCAAACCTTGGAATTGACCTTGACCTTCTGTGGTTCAACGCCGATACCGAGTAGCTGCGCATCCATCATGGACGCACCACCGATGACTGAGCCATCAACCGGAATCACCGAGTGCGGTGGAACCACGATGTCATCACCGATATTGAGCTCCGCGACCGTCACCTCCACCCGTTTCGGCTCCGCGGATTTGGCACTCTTGCGCACGACTGTCACGTTTCGCTCAGCTGGAATGCGCAGGTTGCGCAAAATCTGTCCAGTACGCACCTTGTTGTAGCGCGTAAACATGCGACCTGTTAGCAACAGCACGGTCAGGCCGCAAGCAACGTCGAAAAACACCTCTGCCGAGGCGCTTTCCCGGTAGTTGAAAGCAAACCACGTGGGCGCAGTGGTATATCCAATCTGTCCCGCGGGGCCAAAGATAAGCTGCGCCAGCGACCACAGCCACGCCAGCAGGATGGCAATGGAGCTCGCCCCATCCAGCGCCGACATCCGCCGACGCAGAGACGCCGCCATTGCACGGTGGAACGGCCAGCCACCCCACCACACCACAATCGTGGTCAGCACAAGACACATCCACTGCCAACCCGGGAACTGCCAGTTGACGTTCAACGACGTCACCAGCACCGGAATCGACAGAAACAGGCTGCCCCAAAAGCGCTGCTTGGTCACCAGTTCACGCGCCGTGAACAGTACTTCCGCGCCGCCGCCGCTTCGGCGCAAGGCCGCTTCACGACGGCGAATGCGCTCCTCCTCATTCTGTTGAGCGGCAGCCGGAACAGCGGGACGGCGATGTTGTGACACATCCAGCCGAGTTGCACGACGCCGAAGCGTACTGCGCGTGAGGTACGACTCGACCCCAATTTCGCGGAGAGCTTCGATGAACTGATTCGGATCGATGGTATCGGGCGCTGTAATCCACGCGCGTCCGGGCTTGTAGACCACAGAGGCCGTCACATCTGGAAAGGATTCCAAAACATGCTCAGCACGCTCAGCACTCTCGGCGTTTTCCAAGTTTTCCAGGATGAGTGCGAAAGCTGTGTTGGACTGGCCTCTGCGGTGTGCAAGCCGCTGATGGGCACTTTCTTCGTCGATGTCCTGACGGCTTCGTGGCAATGCCTTACGAGCAGCGACCTTGGCATCCACAATCGCTTGTTCAACGCGATTGTCCAGAGAGAAATCAAACTCACCGGTGTCACTCATGGCCTTTGAAACTTTCCGTCTAATCCTGTGGCTGGTTGGCGCGCGTGAGCGCTAATTCACGATAGAGCAACAGTAGTCCACACGCCATCGCCAGGCTGGGCGCGATAACCCATACAGTCAGCGCGCCGGCCATAATGGCAAAGAACATGGCGAGAGCCGTGATAATCACCATGATGAGCAGGCAGTTCCGGGAGAGTTTGAACTCAGTGGCCGTCGGCAAGCAGCCGCTACCAATAAGCGAGCAGACCAGCGTCACACCGGCGACGATGTAGATATCGCGGCCAACGGCGGCGGGAGCCTGCGAATAGTCGCCGGTGACCAGTATCAAGCTCAGGACAATCTGGGCGATGAGCGCGACGAAGAGCACCCACTGCCAGGGCCGACTCGGCAGGGTCATCATCGCTTGGACTCCTCAGGCTGCTTGGATTGCTTGGGCTGTGACTGGCCCAGCTGCTGTTGCCGCTTTGGATCAGCGCCATGCTTCGACGCTCTCGGCAGATGCGATTCCGGAGCGGACGGAGTCCACGGTTTCGACGGGCGCTGATGATCGAAGTAGTCCTTGGATTCCTTCGAAGCGGCGAGCACTAGGCCCGCTACCGCGGCAGTGGCCGAGGCGATTCGCACAATTCCGCTGATAAGAACGAGGGATGCCGGCACTCCCGATTCTGAAGCCGTAGAAGAGAAGAAGGACATCAGCGCCGACAGTGCCAGGTAAAGCGAGCCGATAACCAGCACGGTGCGAGCACCTTCGCTCCCCTTGCGCATTCGCTCGATAATGGCGAAGAACGCGATGCAAAGCCCCACTGCGAAAAAGAACGCGATAACGATAGTCGCCTTCATGGCAGCATCAATCTGGCCCTCGCTGAAACCCGGGAAATTCTCCTTAGCGGTTGAGGGGCTCATCAGCATTTCCGGATGCAGCCAGTAGGTCACCGTAGCTACCGCAGCGACGAGCAGCTGCAACACGGCCGTAACCCGCCACGCCTGCCTAGCTCCCTCGACCTGCTCGGGAATTGCGGGCTTCTTCTCTTCTTTAGTCATCCGTCCACTTCTCGATATTTATTACTGCACGTTCACCCGAGCGAATTAGAACTGGGCGCGCAGCTTCTTCGCCAAGTCCACCGCTGCGTACGTCAAAATCTGCTTCGCACCGGCACGGCGAATGCTCAGCACTGCTTCCATCATCGCAGCATCCAGGTCAATCCACCCGTTGGCGGCAGCGGCGTGAATCATCGCGTACTCACCAGAGACCTGGTAGGCGGCAACCGGCACCGGCGACATATCCGCGACCTCGCGCAGAATATCCAGGTAGCTCATGGCCGGCTTGACCATCACCATGTCCGCACCTTCGTCAACGTCGAGCTGCACTTCAAGCAGGGACTCACGACGGTTTGCAGGATCCTGCTGGTAGGTACGGCGATCACCCTGTAGCGAGCTGCCCACAGCTTCACGGAATGGACCGTAGAAGGCGGAGGCGTACTTTGCCGAGTACGCCATGATGGAGACATCCTCATGGCCAGCGGCATCCAGGCCCTCGCGAATTGCGGCAATCTGGCCGTCCATCATGCCCGAAGGGGACACGATATGGGCACCGGCGTCGGCCTGCGCAACGGCCATCTTGATGTAGTTAATCAGCGTGCGGTCATTCTCAACGACCGTGTTGCCGAAGCGATCCGTGCCCAGCACACCACAGTGGCCGTGGTCAGTGAACTCATCCAGGCAGGTGTCGGCCATGATCAAAATGTCATTCCCGAACTCGTCGCGGAGACGACGCAGGGCACGGTTGAGTACGCCCTCCGGATTCCAGGACTCAGAGCCCTCGCCGTCCTTGTCCGCATCCAGCGGGACACCGAAGAGGTCAACTGCCGAGATACCTGCCTCAACAGCCTCGCGCACAGCTTCTACCAGGGAGTCCTCGGTATGCTGCACTACCCCGGGCAGGGAGCTGATGGGCTTCGGCTCATCAATACCATCTGCAACAAACATGGGCAGGATGAGATTTTTCGGAGTCAGTGTCGTCTCCGCCGTCATCGCACGCATCACCGGGTTGGTGCGCAGCCTGCGTGGGCGACGAATCGGGAGAGGAAATCCAAACTGTTCGAGATCGATTTCGCGGGATGATTCAGAAGCTCCAGATGTAGTCATAAAGACAACCTTAATCAAAACGCGAACTCGCTCCGGTACGCCCCTGCTCAGTCCTTGGTTTTACGCGAACGACGACGCTTCTTGCGCGGTGGTGGCAGCTGCCCTGCCGCCCGCAGTTGCGCAACATGCTCTGCCAGCGCATCCACCAGCTCCGGGATGCTTGCGCGCTCCGGCACGACATCTACCCGCAGGCCGTACTCGCGAGCCGTGGCTGCGGCCATCGGCCCGATGCAGGCAATGATGGTGCGAGCATGCGGCTTACCCGCGATACCGACCAGGTTCTTCACCGTCGACCCCGAGGTAAAGCACACTGCGTCGAAGCCACCGGACTTAATCATGTCGCGGATATCCGCACTCGGTGGCGCTGCCCGCACGGTACGGTAAGCGACCACATCATCAACTTCCCAGCCCAGATCAATCAGACCGTCGACAAGCACGTCAGTGCCGATATCGGCGCGCGGCAGCAGCACGCGGTTGACCGGATCGAGATCCTCGATGTACTCCGGGAACACGTCGACAATGCCCGCGGCATTTTGACGAGTGTCATCCGGAAGCAGCTCCGGAGTGATGCCGAGATCGCGGATGGCAGCGGCAGTGCGATGGCCGACGGCTGCGATGCGGACCCCAGCGAAGGAGCGCGCGTCCAAGCCGAATTCCTGGAACTTCTCCCACACTGCGGTGACGGCGTTGACGGAAGTGAAGACAACCCACTGGTAACGGCCGTCGACAAGCCCCTTGATGGCGCGTTCCATCTGCGCCGGGCTGCGCGGTGGCTCGATTGAGATGGTCGGGACCTCAATCGGGATGGCGCCGTGCGCAACGAGACGGGCACTCATCGGGCCTGCCTGCGCCTTGGCACGTGGGACCAGCACCTTCCATCCGTAGAGAGCGCGGTTTTCCCACCATGAGTACTTCGAACGATTGTCCACACCCTTGCCAAGCGTGACCACCAGCGGACCGGTCAGGTCACCCGAGAGCTGCGCCAAGGTGCCCAGCGTGACGTCGTAGGTGCGCTGCAGACGAGTCGTACCGTTGACAGTCACCGACACCGGCAACGACGACGGCAGGCCGCGTTCGCCGAGCTCAGTTGCAATGGCGGACAGGTCGTCCTGCACGGCCTGCAGTACCAGCGGCTGCGGTGCCTGGGCCAGCTCGTCCCAGTCCACATCGGCGCGACCGAGATCGGTCTCCGTGTACGTCGAGCCCAACGCGATACCGGCAAATGCCGGGACGGTGGAGGGCACGGACATGCCAGGGACAATCTGGAACTCAACATCGGCGTGCGAGACGTCGTTGATTTCGGCCAGCAGCGAATCGTTGGTCAGCGGATTGCCTGCCACCAAACGCACCACGTCATTGCCTTTAGCGGCTTCTTCGACGAGCAGGTTGGCCATCTTCTTGGGATCGTCGATAGGCGTGCGCAAATCTGCGGCGGTCGGTGGTGCCGGACGCGGCGGCTTACGACGAGACCCCTTGGCCTTGGCTGCGGCGCACATGCGCTCATACTCTTCCTCGGCTTCCTTCAGCAGCTCGGGAGGAACAGGCACATCGGTTGCGACGAGCTCTCGAACCCCCGGCATGACATCGGCGTCGACGTAGGCGATAGCGGTGTCTGCGAGAATCTCACGGGCGCGAAGCGTCAGCAGGTCGGGATTTCCAGGACCAGCGCCGACGAACAGGATGCGTCCCGTTGCTGAGGGGAGGGAGGTGTTCATCGTTGCGGAGTGATTTCTTTTCTATTGGTTGTTCACTTTTCGTGCCGATGAGTCTCTAAGGAAGAAAGCGGACATGCGCCAACGCATGTGAGGGGCAGGTGGACACCTGAATCTCACATGCGAGCACACGAAGGAAACCCTTATCCCAACGGCATGCATACAGGCCTATTAGCATAAAGGGTTTGAGCCAAATTAACTAACCGGCTACTTTTGAGATTCCCGCAGGGTATCGCCCATTACCTCATGAGCACCCCGTTCGAGCAGGGCCGCCGCAACCTTCCGGCCAAGCTCATCGGCCTTATCCACGTTTGCGGTAGCGGTCTCGAGCAACTGACGCGAACCGTCGAGTGCGAACACCCCCGCCTGCAGGGTGAGTTCACCACTGTCGCTCACGGTTGAGTAGGCCGCGACCGGAGCGGTACAGCCCGCTTCCAGCTCATTGAGTACCGCGCGCTCAGCGACAGCGCGGGCATGGGACACCGGGTGGTCAATCTTGCGCAGAATATCCACAATTTCGCGGTCAGCAGTGCGGCACTCCAGCGCCAGGGCGCCCTGAGCCGGGGCCGGTATGAGGACGTCCACGTCCAGGGATTCCGCAATCTCTCCGAGGCGACCCGTGCGCTCCAGCCCAGCGCGAGCCAGAATGACAGCGTCCAAGTCCTCAGAGACGCGCCCCATGCGGGTTTCGATGTTTCCACGCAGTGGTACAAGTTCCAGGTCGGAGCGCAGCGCACGCAACTGAGAGACACGACGCGGCGCGGAGGTACCCACACGAGCCCCCTCAGGCAGGTCCATCAGCGGCGTGGCATCGCGGGAAATCAGCGCTTCTCGCGGATCGACGCGCTCCGGCACGGCTGCGACCATCATGTCGTCTTCCGGCAGGGTCGGCAGGTCCTTAAACGAGTGCACGATAATGTCGCACACCCCCTCGCGGAGTGCATGACGCAGCGCCTGGGTGAAGACACCGATGCCAATCTTTTCCACCGGGTCGTGGCGGTTATGGTCACCGGCGGTCTTTACAATCACCAGCTCTGCAGGCTGTCCCAGCTCAATCAGTGCATCACGGACGTGACCGGCCTGTGTCGTGGCCAGTTCCGAGCCCCTGGTACCGATACGAATAGTCGCTGGGTCAGGCATGTTTCCCTCCGGGTGTTAATTTTTGGTGGTTTCAGCAACGCCTTCAATGATGGCACTACTGTCAAGACCATACTGCTCAAATCCCTGCATCCGCCCAATTCGGCCCTCTACCATGAGATCTGCGGGGATATCGGTGTCAGCATACAGGCCAGAGGGGGTGGATAGGGGCAGGTCGAAGAGCTTCTGCAGGGCAAGCGCGTAGTTGCCACCACCCTGCTGGCTAGAAAGCTTCTTGACCTGAACCGTTGGCGCGTGCAAGAGCTTATCGACGACGCGGCGAACCGTGGACTCGACCTCGCGACGTTCCTTTTGAGTAAGACCCGGTGTCTTCGCCTCCAAGCGAGCGAGCTCAGCCGCCGCCACATCTGCCGCACGCTCACGCAGAGCACGAACAGTCGGTGCTACCTCGCTTGCGCGCTGCGCCGTGAGGTAGGACTCCAACTCTTCGGCCACAATGTCGCGCGCTGCAGCCTCATCATCACGACCCGGAACCTCCGTGCGAGTCATCTGCAGCAATTCGATGTTGAAGAGTGCGATCCCCTCAAGCCCGGAGACATCCTCCGCGACGTCGCGAGGCATAGACAAATCGACGATGGCGAGCGGGCCGTGGTCGACAACATCTGCAGCTGAGACCACTGGCGTCATGGCTCCGGTGGCACTGACGAGAATGTCCACATCATCGAGGACATCAGCGAAATCATGCAACGCAATAGCAGTAGCGGGGATGCCCGCTTCGATCGAGTGGTTAGCCAGGTTCTGCGCCCGGTCAACGGTGCGGTTGGCAATAATCAGACGATCAATGCCGCAGCGCCCCAGGTAACTGGCGGCCAGCGAACTCATCGCACCGGCGCCGAGGATAAGGGCCGAACGTCCGGCCAGAATATCGGTACCCTCAGCGACGTCAACACCAGAGTTGAACCCAGGATGCAGCGCAGCAATCGCCTCGTCGATGGCCACGGAGACCATCGATGCGCCCGCATTATCGATCAGTGTTTCGCTGTGGACTCGCTTGCCTGTGTGCAGCGCCTTCTGCGCCAAGTCATGCAGCATGCGACCGACGGTGCCGGCTTCGTCCGCTTCCTGGTAAGCATTGCGAAGCTGACCGATAATCTGCTGTTCCCCCAGCACCATCGAGTCAAGACCAGCACACACCGAGAAGGCATGCTCCGCTGCGGCCTGTGCGTACCGCACATAGAGGTGCGGTGTCAGTTCATCGAGTTCGAGCCCAGTACGACCGACAATTTCACGGACCACGGCCGATAGCCCAGAGTGGAAGCCGTTGGCCACCACGTAGTACTCAACGCGGTTACAGGTCGACAACAGCATCGCTTCGCTGATCGCTTCATCCGCGACCAGCCGAGCCAAAATGGCCTCTCGCTCAGTTTCACCGACGGAGACCTTTTCAAGAAGGGTCACCGGTGCAGACCGGTACGACATTCCGACGAGAAGCACACTCACCGCTCAATCACCGCTCTATTGCTCCTTCACAGGCCCCGCTACGGGCTTTTTCACACAGCTATGACTGTTAACGCTAGACAACTCCGCCATCTCGTCACAACAAAGGCATACTTTACTTAGTCTCTACCTCGATGTTCGCAGCACTCCCCTACTTCTTTGCCGCTACTCCACATTCTGCCATGTCTCCGCAGCTCCTAGCAGTTCGGCAGAGTTGTCTCCCGAACTTATTCGGCCTCCGCTATCGCTTCCAGGAGTTCATCATCATCGATTTCCCAGCAAGCGATCTCCTCATCATTGACCAAAATCACCGGCACGCGATCGCCAAATTCCATGGCCAAGTTCGGATCGGTATCGACATCTTCCACCTGGAACTGCGCATTTTGGTCCCGAACTAGCGGCTCAATCTGCGCAATCACTCGGGCGCACGAACCGCACGTCTTCCTACTCATCACCGTCACAGTCACCATAACGGCCAGTCTAAAGGTCGACTGTTTCGCTTTACGACGTCCCCCTCCCCACACTTCCCCTGCAAAAGTGACTCTTCTTATCCTTGCCCCATCCGCTCCTTGAATCTCAGCGCGCAGCTTTGCCTAAAGAGCGGATACTATTCAACAAGAGCTTCCGATAACGGATGTCGGTTGCATACACCGTGGAAAGAGATTTTCGTGCCGTGAGTGAGTTCAGTGCCGACAACCGCTCCCCCTTCCCCATCGACATGCTGGGTGACCTTGCGTCCTCGCAGGGTAACGTCCGCAACTTCCTCGAGCAGGTAGTTCTCGCTCCGCTCAATGACGAAGCACAGGAGGAAGCTGGTGCTGCAGCGGCTGCCAATGCACTGGAAGCTCTCGGCGAGGTCTACGACGTCGGCGGCGAAGAACTGGCTACGGGATTTCGCAGTGTAGCTGGTGCCGAAGATGCCGCTGGCGGTGCACGTGTGCTCTCGCAGCCCATTCCAGGTGTCGAACGCGATCAGGGCGCAGCCGCTTTCTTCGATGTGGACAACACGCTTGTCCAAGGCGCATCAATCTTCCTCTTTGCCATGGGTTTGGTCGAGCGCGGCTTCATCAAGAAGCGTGATTTGGCCGGCATGATTTGGAAGCAGCTGAAATTCCGAATCTCAGGCGCGGAAAACGCTGCCGACGTAGCTAAGGCCCGTGAACAGGCATTGGAGTTTTTCGCCGGCCACGATGTGAATGAAATGGTCAAACTCGGCGAAGAAATCTTTGAAGAAAAGATCAGCGACCGCGTTTACCAGGGCACCCGCGATCTGGCGGAACTACATATCCAGGCTGGCCAAGAGGTCTGGCTGGTCACCGCCACCCCGGTGCAGCTGGCCCAGGTTATCGCTAAGCACATCGGACTGACCGGCGCCCTTGGTACGGTCGCCGAGGTCAAAGATGGCAAGTTCACTGGCCGCCTGGTAGGCGATATTCTCCACGGCCCGGGCAAAAAGCACGCGGTGGCAGCTCTGGCGGCCTCTTCCGGGTTGGATATGTCTCGCTGCACGGCATACTCAGATTCCGCCAACGACATTCCCATGCTGTCCATGGTGGGCACCGCCGTGGCCATCAACCCGGACCGCAAGTTGCGGAATTACGCCCAGAAGATGGGGTGGACTATCTACGACTATCGCCACTTCCGCTCCGCAACCTTCGCCACGATGCGGTGGCTCTCGATTGGAGCACTGCTGGCAGGAGCTGTCGGGGGCGCGGGACTCGTCGGCAAGCGACTGTGGGACGCGAACAAGGAAAGTTAAGCGCTGCTAGGCGCACTCGAGAGTTAGTGACTGCGTTTATGACAAAAATGGCTCGAAAAATGGCCTGAAAGTGTCATAAACTCCTACAGTTTCACATTTGCAGCCCGTAATCGGCAGCCCGTGATTAGCCCCCCCCCAACGACAAAACCCGCCCTATCTCAACGAGACCGGGCGGGTTCTGCTTTTAAAACGTGTACGCGACGCAGCACGCGCGCTCCTGCGATAACGGCAGGAATGCTGGCTTACTTGCCGAGCTTACGACGCTGCACGCGGGTACGGCGAAGCATCTTGCGGTGCTTCTTCTTCGACATGCGCTTGCGACGCTTCTTAATGACGGAACCCATCGGCTCGACCTCGCTATTCGTTGACGGAAATTTCTTTTCTTGCACAATGGCGGCGTACTCAATGCGGCCTTACAACCGCCGAGATGTCACGCCCTTTTTCCTTCCGCCTTCACAGCTAGATACTTCATGACTTGAAGACGATAGGAAACAGGGGCGCAGCACAGCACCATGTACTAATCGGATTAATCATAGCGGGGACATATGCGTTCAGGTCAAACAGCCCCGCTTAAAGGCAGAAAAAATTAACCCGCGTTGTAGAAGGAGGAGTCCAGGTATTCCTTGACTGCGGACTCATGGACGCGGAAAGAACGGCCAACGCGCACTGCCGGCAGCTCGCCAGCGTGAACCAGGCGGTAGACGGTCATCTTAGATACGCGCATGATGTCAGCAACTTCCGCAACGGTCAGAAAGGTGCCTTTATCTGCATTCTGCATTAGTAAATATTCCCTTCAGCGCACGCGACGCGCTGCAGGCTTCCCCTCCTGCAGAAAATCGTGACACGCACGTGCTTTTCATATCCTACCGGTAGGCAAGGTGCCGGTGCGATTTTTGATAAAAAATAGGGGCATTGGCGAATGGTGTGACAGTTGTGACTAACCCATCGTCCCTGCGTATCGGATTAGCTACTGCCCCTGACCATTTCCAATGCCCCAAATATTGGGGTTACTTGTACACCCGCTTCCACGCGGCGAAATACCTATTTACCCATCTCGTTGGCCTTGTCGTAGCAAGCCTGCAGCGCGCGATGCACCGCGCGGCGAATGCCTTCTTCCTCGAAAACTCGGGTGGCCGCAGCGGTTGTACCGCCCGGCGAAGTGACATCGGCACGCAGCGCAGTCGGGTCCGCACCTTCCTGCATCATCATCTCGGCTGCACCAGCAGCCGTAGCCGACGCCAGACGCTTAGCCTGATCACGCTTGAGGCCCAGATTCACACCCGCATCGGTCATCGCCTCGACGAACTGGAAGAAGTAAGCCGGACCGGAGCCCGAGACTGCAGTAACTGCAGACATCAGCGACTCATCGACAACCTCAACGCTGCCGACCTTCTCCAACAGTTCGACAACCTCGTCGGTCTGGCTCTCCGTGACAAAGCGGCCCGGCGCGACTGCACAGACACCCTTGCCCACCAGCATCGGGGTATTCGGCATGACGCGGATCACCGGAGTACCGACAGCACAGACGCTTTCCATCTTGTCCAGCGTGATGCCAGCCGCCATCGACACCACAATGGTGTCGACCTCAGAGTCATCGAGCACGTCGGCAATCTGCTCGAGCATGTCGATAATCAAGTACGGTTTTACGCACAAGAACACCACGTCGGCACCGTCGACGGCCCCTACTGGGTCGTCGGTATCGACAATGCCGTAGGTCTCCTTCAGACCGGCCAGGCTCTCCTTGGTGCGCCCCACCACATAAATCGAGGAGGGCGAGACACCACCGTCGATGAGACCACCGACGAGTGCGCTACCTATCTTTCCGCCACCAATTACAGCAATTCTTGTCATGGACGCTAAGTGTGCCAAAACTGGCCCACACATGCGAATGCAGGGACCGGAAAACTACGCTTCCGACCCCTGCATCAGGTGATGATTATTCTGTTGACCCCACTACAACTGGAAGAGAATCCAGGGGCCAAATGTCAGCGCCAAACCGACAAGTCCTGCGAGAATCGGTGTCAGTTTGTCCTTCTCACGGCGCAGGTAGTTCGCCATTCCCGCGAAGCCACCAGCGACCACGAGAGCCATGATGACAACCACAATCTTTGGCAGCGACGACCAGGCCATGGTGAAGCCCAGGAACACCAATGCACCAGCAATCAGACCCACGAAGACCTGGATTAGCAGCAACGGCACCGAGAGGGAATTGTCCTCGGCGTAGCCATCGCGCGCGACGGCCTTGCCCTTGGAGCTCTTGGATTCTTCACGCTTAACGACGTCCCGGGGCTCCGCCTGCTTCTCGTCAGCTGCGGCCTGGGTCGGTGTGGTCTCGACCTGCGCAGCCTCAGCGGGGGCGTCCTCGGCCTGCTCGATATCGGCCTGTGCGTCTTCTGCCTGTGCAACTTCAGGAGCGACAGCGGCTGCCACTGCCGCCTTGGAAGCGGCACCGGTATCGGCGTCAGCGTCGACAGCCTCGAAAGTAGCGGTTTCCTGAGCGGCTTCAGCCTCAGCAAGCTGTTCACCGTCGACGCCATCCGTTTCAACGGATGCCTCAGACGCTTCGTCGACCTTGTCCTGGACAACCGGAATGGAGGCGGTCGGACGGTCGTCGTAAGCGTTGGAACCGGTGAGTACTGCACGAGCGACTGGCCCCGGTTCCCCAATCTGCTGCGACTCGTCTGCCATGTCACGCAGTTCGGTGAAGGTGTAGGTAATCTCCGAACGTTCGGAGTTGACCATGACCGGACGGGGTTCCATCGGAATTGCCAATGGCACCGCAGGGGCTGCTGGCTGCGCAGTTGGTGTGCTCTGCGCGGCTTGCTCCTGCTGCGGAGCTGCCGGTGCAACCGGTGCAGCCGGTTCTTCAGCAACTTCGGCAACCTCGTCAGCTTCAGCCTCGGCCTCAGCTTGAACCTCATGCTCCGAAGAATCCGCCCCTTCAGCAACTACCACTGGCTCAGCGACAGCCTCCGAGTGCTCCGGAGCTTCTACCTCCGGTTCGGTTGCCTGCGCTTCGTCGGCGGCGTTGGCCGCAGCTTCGTCGGCAAGCAGATCGCTCGTAGTCGTCTGATCGTCGTCTGCGTTGGAAAGAGCGTGAGCACCACGTCGCGGTTCGTCGGCCTTTACACGAGGGATTGAGCCGGTGAGTTCCTGAACGGACACACCGCCTTCTTCAAGGCTGCGTCGACGGCGGCGCCGCGGTGGTTCAGAGGGGGCTCCCTCCTTCTGCCGCCGCGCCAGCAGTTCGGCAACGGTGAGCTTTTCCTCGCTCATCTCAACCCTTTCCGTATAGGTCACTGTCCAGTCGTCGGAAGATGATGCCCTCGCGCAGCGCCCAAGGACAAATCTCGACCTTCTCTAATCCCAATGCTCGCATACTAGCCTCTGCAACGAGAGCACCTGCGACAATTTGGTGAGAACGATTCGCACTAACACCCTCAAGTTCAGCACGGTCAGCCGCCGTCATGCGGGAAATAAACGCAATCAACTGGCGCAAACCAGCGGCAGTCAGAGTGCGCTTAACCCGGGGACCAGCGGCGGAAGGCGCCGCACCGGTCAGGCGGGCGAGAGTGCGGAAAGTCTTCGAGGTGGCGACAGCCAAGTCCGGCTCACCAAGCGTACGCAGATGACGAGCTGGCTCAGCGAGCTCAGCATCAATGTAATCGCGCAGCAGGTCAATCTTCTTGCGCTCCGGCGGATCGGTCTCGAACCACTCGTGGGTCAACCGTCCCGCACCGAGCAGCAGTGAGTACGCCGCCTCCGGATCTTCATCAGTACCCGACGTCAGCTCAAGAGAACCGCCACCGATATCCAGGTTGATTAGACGACCAGCAGACCAGCCGTACCAGCGCCGTACTGCCAAAAAGGTCAGACGAGCCTCATCCTCACCGGAGAGAATCTGCAGCTTAATGCCAGTTTCTTTCTCAACGTGGGCGAGAACCTCGTCCGCATTCGTGGCATCGCGAACAGCTGAAGTGGCGAAGCTAATCATCTCTTCGCACTTCATCTGCTCAACCAATTCCTTGGATTCAGCGACGTAGCCCGTCAGCTTGTCAATACCTTTCTTGGACAGGTTGTTGTCCTTATCCAGGTACTCGACCAGCTTCATCGTCGACTTGGAATCGCTCATCGGAGTCGGATGTCCGCCCCGGCGGGCGTCCACCATCACCAAGTGGACGGTATTACTACCTACATCTAATACACCTAATCTCACTCTTAGTAGGTTAGACGGTCTACGGTGTATTGGTGTGAATCAACCCCACCCCCGCCCCGGTCGCGGACCGCAACCGTCTCCCGCTGAAGTCGCCTATGACTTTCCCCGCGAGTGGTTCGAGTTCGCCCACCCGGAGGACCCAGAACATATCATCACCTGCGACCTAACCTGGTTGATGAGCTCCTATCAATGCGCTTTCGGCACCTCCGCTTGCCAGGGCATCGACTCCGCGAACGCGGATGTCGGATGCTGCGGCCATGGCGCCTTTATCACCGACGAAGAAGACCGCGAGAGGGTTATTGACGTCGTAAAGCGAATGGAAGGCGACTCCGCAGAGCCCCAGTGGTGGCAAAACCGCCCCAAACAAACCCTGAAGTGGCTCGAAACCTACGAAACCGACCCCTCCGAACCGTTGGAACCGTGGTTAGTGTGGGACGAGCTTGACGACGAAAACGGAGAGCCTGAGCCTGCTCTGAAAACGAAGGTCGTGAAGAATGCCTGCATTTTTGCCAACCGTGACGGGTGGCGCAATGGTGCGGGCTGTGCCATCCACCAGTGGGCAATGGCCAACGACATTGACCCCGTGAAGGTCAAGCCGGATGTGTGCTGGCAGGTGCCGCTGCGCCGACTGGAGGACTGGGAGGAACGCCCAGACGGCCAGGAGATTCTGCGCACGACCATTACTGAATATGATCGTCGTGCCTGGGGCGATGGCGGCGAGGACTTTGAGTGGTTCTGCACGGGCGCGCCGGCCACACATACCGGTGGCGAGCCGGTGTGGCGCACGCACAAGTCCGAGCTAATAGAGCTCATCGGCGAAGAGTGCTACGAAATTCTCGCGGAGCACTGCCGTGCCCGAGAAGCAGCGGGCGCGGCCAAGGTTTTCGGGCCGAGTGGCTACCCACTGCTGGCGATTCACCCGGCCACACGCGCAGCGGCCGAGGGGCTGGCACCGGACGAGGTTTAAGTCGAGGTTTCTCAGACCGCCGGCGGAGATCGTCGGCAGCAGTCTGCTGAGCTAGTCCTCGAACTTGTAACCCAAGCCGCGAACGGTGACCAGGAATTCCGGCGAGGAAGGATTGCGCTCAATCTTGGAGCGCAGGCGCTTGATGTGTACGTCCAGCGTCTTGGTGTCGCCGACGTAGTCGGAGCCCCAGACGCGGTCGATGAGCTGGCCACGGGTTAGCACACGACCACGGTTGCGCAGCAAGTACTCCAGCAGGTCGAATTCCTTGAGCGGCATTGCGACATCATCACCGTCAACGGTGACCACGTGGCGCTCGACATCCAGCACGACCGGACCGCCGCGCAAGACCTCCTCGTAGATATCCTCGACATCGTCGGAGTCGTCGTGGCGACCGCGGCGCAGCACAGCCCGGATACGGGCAATAAGCTCCCGGGAGGAATACGGCTTGGTCACATAGTCATCCGCACCAATTTCGAGGCCGACGACCTTGTCAATCTCAGTGTCACGGGCGGTGACCATAATCACTGGGACAGAGGACTTTAAGCGGATGTTTTTGCAGACCTCGGTGCCACTCATACCTGGCAGCATGAGGTCCAGCAGCACAATGTCCGGTTCTGCCTTGGAGAATTCTGCAAGTGCTTCCTGGCCGTCAGCGGCCATCCGCACCTCGAATCCTTCGCGCTGCAGCAGAAACGCAAGCGGCTCCGCCAAAGCCGTCTCGTCTTCGACAATAAGTACCTCAGTCACGGATTACTTCATTCCTTCCTTGGAATCCTTGTTCTGGGAATCCTTATCCTTGCCACGGGTTTTGCCCGTACCTCGCTGCGCGTTTTTCTTAGCCGCAATTTTACCCGCAGGCTGGGTGTGGCCGATTGGCAAACGTGCAGATACATCGCCATCATTCGACGCGGAACCGTTCTTTTCCATCAGCGGGAGCTCAATGGTGAAGGTCGATCCTGTGCCCAGCCGACTCCACAGCTTGACGGTTCCCTTGTGATTCGCTGCGACGTGCTTAACAATTGCCAAGCCCAGACCGGTACCGCCTGTCGCCCGCGAGCGTGCCTTATCCGCACGGAAGAAGCGCTCGAAGATACGCTTCTGATTCGCCTGGGAAATGCCGATACCGCGGTCAGTGACGCGGATAGCGACGGTGTCGTTATCCTCCTTGACCGCAGTCACAGATACAGGCGTGGCCTCTGGCGAGTAGTTGATCGCATTTGAAATCAGGTTGGACACCGCGGTGATCAGCAGGCTGCGTTCACCTTCAACCACCAAATCCGGCTCACAGTCAACGGTGATTTCAATACCCGCCTGCTCCGAGAGCATCTGGTTACGACGCACAGCTCCTTGGACAATCTCTTCAACCTTCACGGGAGACATGTCCGGCAGTGGCTCTGCCCCCTGCAGCTTCGACAGCGAGATGAGTTCCGTAATCATGGTCGACATCCGCTTGGACTCCTGCGTCAGGCTCTCACTGAAGTGACGCACGGCAACCGGGTCGTCGGTAGCTTCATTCAGCGCCTCGACCAAGAGGCTGATGGCCCCCACCGGAGTCTTGAGCTCGTGGGAAACGTTAGCCACAAAGTCACGTCGCGCGGCCTCCATACGGGCCTGTTCGGAGACATCCGCCGCATAAATCACCACAAAACGGTCGTCCACCAGCGACAACGGAGTTAGCTGACAGCGGACAATTGTGTCCGGCGCCCCCGCCCGGCGCGACGGCAGCACCAGCGTTAGCTCCTGGTCCTCCTGCGAGTCAAAGACCTTGAGCGCAGCTTCCCAGCCCACGTCATTGAGGCGGCGCTCATAGACCAGCCCCAACTTGTGCGCCATGGAGTTCGACAAAATCAAATCACGTGAGATGTCAACGACCACCACACCCGTCGGAGACTTCTGAATGGCCAGGTGCATGACCTGCGCCATGGTGGTTATTGAACTTTCCTCGTCGCTCTTCTGACGCCGAGCGGCGTTATAGGCACCCGAGACAACTCCACCAAGAATCAGCACAGCTGCCATAACCGCAGCACCTAATAGAGCGGCGATAATGATTTTTGACACGGGTCTTACCCTAAGCTCTTTTCACAATCCGCGCGCGCTGAAAAATCATTGCGCTAGCTAGCTCTAAATAGACCAAGGAGCACAGCCCCACTTGGCTGCGCCCCTTATCGGCCTATCAAACACCTACATATTTACTTGTTGCCCTGAGCAGCAACAGCAGCAGCACCTGCAGCTGCAGCTTCCGGATCCAGGTAGGTGCCACCCGGGTTCAAAACCTTGCCCTCAGCATCAAAGTCGTAAACCAGCGGGATACCGGTCGGGATGTTCAGAGCGGCAATGTCCTCGTCCGAGATGTTGTCCAGGTGCTTGACCAGTGCACGCAGGGAGTTACCGTGAGCTGCCACCATGACAGTCTCACCGGACTTCAGACGCGGCAGGATTTCCTCTTCAAAGTAAGGAATGAAACGCTTCACGACGTCCAGGAGGCACTCCGTGCGCGGAACCTCATCCAGGTTGGCGTAACGCGGGTCATTAGCCTGCGAGAACTCGCTGTCATCCGACAGCTCCGGCGGCGGAGTGTCGTAGGAGCGACGCCAGGACATGAACTGGTCCTCGCCGTACTTCTCCTTGGTCTCTGCCTTGTTCAGACCCTGCAGAGCACCATAGTGGCGCTCGTTCAGACGCCAGTCACGGATAACCGGAATCCACAACAGGTCAGCGGTATCCAGGGCAATGTGTGCGGTGTTAATTGCGCGACGCAGCAGCGACGTGTAGAGAACCTGCGGCTTCAGGCCTGCCTCTACGAGCATCTCACCGGCACGTACTGCCTCAGCGCGGCCCTTGTCGGTCAGTGCAACGTCGACCCAGCCCGTGAACTGGTTGGATGCGTTCCACTCACTCTGGCCATGACGGACAAGAATCAGTTTTCCATTGCTCATACCCCTAATTGTGCCCCAAAACGGGAAAGCCCGCCGTTCGTTGCCCCGCTATGTGGGTTGCTACCCCCGGCTACTCAACCATGTGGCGGAACTGCTCCAGATTGGCCAGGTTTTCCCCACGGTCAACCCGCCACTCCCACTCGCGCTTAATTGCCGATGCAAAGCCGCGTTCGAGGATCTGGTTGAAGTCCCCATCGGCCGTCTCCAGCAGCTGACCGAGGAGACGGTCGAGGTCATCGTCGGAAAGCTCAGCGGGCAGTTGACCGACCAGGTAGATGTCGCCGGCGGCATCGATGGTGTAACCGATGCCGAACAGACGACGGTTGCGCTGCAGCAACCACTTGTAGACGGCCTCGTGGTTTTCTTCGACCGCGCGACAGACGAAGGCTTCAACACGCAGGGAGTCGGGCGCCGGGATGAGGCCGACGACAGTCTTGAGCTTCTTCTTACCAGGCAGGACCACCACGGCGGCATTGTCTGCAAGACCATGCTCGACACCGAGGCGTTCCAGCTGCTCACCGAGGGATTTCAGCTGTACTTGGATGTCCGTGCTCATCGTGAATCATCTCCCTGCTTTTGTGGCTACGGCTCTGGCGGTACTGAAGCTAACGAAACCTACCGGGAGCCGCCCGCATCCCGGATAGAGCCGGGACAATTTTCCTTTTGGAGTTCGGTTCGATGATAGACATCGGCCAACCGATCCACGGTCTTTTGCCAGGAAAACTCCAAGGAGTGCTCGCGCGCCTGGGTGGCCAACTTAATGCGCAGCTCGTCGTCCTCCACCAGGCGACCGAGGGCATCGGCCCAGGCTGCGGACTCGTGACCGTCGACAAGCAAACCGCTGACCCCATCGTCGACAGCGATGGAGAGTCCGCCGACATTCGCCGCGACAACGGGAGTACCGGTGGCCTGAGCCTCCATCGCCACCAACCCGAAAGTTTCGTTGTAACTGGGCACGGCGACAATATCTGCGGCCTGGTAGAGCTTCGCCAGGTCCTGCGGCGGGCGCGGGGGCATGAAACGGACCAGGTGGTCGATCCCCTCTTCCGCGGCGAGATTGGTGAATTCGTCGGGCGCATGCAGCCCAGAACCGGAAAGTCCACCGCAGATAATCACTCGGACATTAGTGGCGGGATGGCGACGCATGAGCTCACCGACACCCCGCAGCAATACCTGCGGGCCTTTCAGCCGCTGCAGCCTACCGACGAACAAAATGACCTTAGTGTGCAACGGGATGCCCAACTCACGACGGGACCGCTCGGTGGCGCGATCACTGCCCGGCGAAAAGAGCTCCACGTCCACCCCGGGCGGCACGACATTAATGCGCCACGGGTCGGCATCGTGAAGATCCGCGAGCTGCTTAGCCTCGGCATCTGTGTTGACAATGAGCCGGCACGCATTGTCCACAATCTGCTGCTCACAGATACGACGCGACTCCGGCTCCGGGGTATCTCCCTCCGCCAGATGGAGATTCTTCACTGCCGCCAGTGTGTGCGCCGTGTGCACAAACGGAATGTCGAGCAAATCCGACAGCAGCCACCCCACCTGGCCAGAGAGCCAGTAGTGCGAATGAATGAGGTCGTATTCAATCCCCTGTTTGCGGGCGAATTCAATGACCCCACCGGCAAAGGCCGGCATCTGCGTAGCCAGGTCTGACTTCTCTAACCCCTCATATGGACCAGCCACAATGTTGATGACGCGGAAGTTCTCACTGACCTGAATCACCGGCCCATCGCTGGAACGCGTGGCGCGGGTGAAAACATCCACCTTCACACCGCGTCGCGCCAGCTCCTCGCAGGTGCGCAGCACGTAGACATTCATGCCACCAGCGTCACCGATGCCCGGTTGCTCCAGCGGAGA
This sequence comes from Corynebacterium sp. MSK047, assembly GCF_030232285.1. Taxonomy (NCBI): domain Bacteria; kingdom Bacillati; phylum Actinomycetota; class Actinomycetes; order Mycobacteriales; family Corynebacteriaceae; genus Corynebacterium; species Corynebacterium sp. MSK047. The sequence continues at coordinate 46,122 of NZ_JASPJI010000002.1, forward strand.
GGTATGCATGGAGATCATCGCGATGCGGTTCGGCCACGCCGGGGTGTTAGAGGTCGCCGCGTCTGCGCCCGCCGTTGCCGCCGGAAATGTTTCGCTCATACTGCCCAGAGTGCCTACGCCAGGGGCAACCCCGCAAATGGATACCTCAAATACGTGTATCGGAATTCCGGCATCGCAGTGCGACGTACGGCACAATAAAGGTCGATACCTACTACGTCGTAGGTTATTATCACCTCACGACGTATTCAGGTGCTAAACAAAAATTTAGGAGGACCCCATGGCCGATACATCCAGCTCACACGCTGCAAATGACTCCGCCCCAGCTCACGGTTCCACACCCAACGCTGCGGTTTCCAAAGCCTGGCTGAACCTGTATCCGGAGTGGACCCCACCCCACATCGACTACAACTTCGACACCCTCCTAGACGTCTACCGCCACACTCTGAGCAACCACCCGCGCCGCAAGGCACTGACCTTCTTCGGTCGCTCCACCTCCTACGCCGAGCTGGATGCCAAGGTTCGCAGCGTTGCCGCCGGCCTGCGCGCACTTGGCGTACGCAAAGGCGATCGCGTGGCACTGCTCATGCCGAACTGCCCGCAGCACGTCATCGCCTACTGGGCAGTTCTGCACCTCGGCGCTGTTGCCGTAGAGCACAACCCCCTCTACACCGCCCACGAACTGCGCCACCCATTCAACGACCACGGCGCCCGCTTTGCCATCTGCTGGGACAAGATCGTCCCCGTACTTGAAGACCTCCGCAACAACACCCCGCTCGAGACCATCATCGCGGTCAATATGCTGCAGGACCTGCCGTTTGTCATGCGCACCGCCCTGTCGATCCCGCTGCCGAAACTCCGCGCCGCCCGCGCTAAGCTGCACTCCTCCGCACCGCAGGTCATGGGTTTTGACGCTTTGCTTCACGACGCCGTCGGCGGAGACGGCCACGACCTCCAGGCCGATGAATCCATCACTGCCGATGACACTGCAGTGATGATGTACACCTCTGGTACCACGGGATCGCCGAAGGGCGCTCAGCTGAGCCACCGCGGGCTGGTCGCCAACATTCTGCAGGGTAAGGCCTGGGTGCCGGGTCTTGGCAAGGAGCGGGAAATCTCCCTCGGCATCCTGCCAATGTTCCATGCCTACGGTCTGACCATTGTCACCAACTTGTCCATGCTGATTGGCGCTGAACTGGTGCTGGTGCCGGCACCGGAGATTCCGCTGATTATGAAGGTGATGAAGAACAATCGCCCGACATGGGTGCCTGGTGTGCCGACTCTCTACGAGAAGATTGTCGAAGCCGCCGAGCGCGATAATGTCGACCTCTCCGGCGTGAAGTTCGCCTTCTGCGGTGCTGCTACCCTGCCGGTTTCCCTCGTGCAGAAGTGGGAGAAACTCACTGGAGGTCGTCTCGTCGAGGGCTACGGCCTCACCGAAACGTCACCGATTATCGTCGGCAACCCAATGGACGGCAACCGCCGCCCCGGCTACGTTGGCCTGCCATTCCCTGACACCGAGGTCGCCATCGTTGACCCCGAAGATCCCACCAAGCTCCGCGCTGACGGCGAGGAGGGCGAGGTCATCGTCCGAGGCCCACAGGTTTTCGCCGGTTATCTCAACCTCCCGGAGGCAACGGAGAAGTCCTTCACCGATGGGCCTGCTGAGCTTCCCGCTGGCGACCGTTGGTACCGCACCGGCGATGTCGGAGTCATGGAGTCGGACGGCTTCATCAAGCTGGTTGCCCGCATCAAGGAGGTCATCATCACAGGTGGCTTCAATGTCTACCCGGCCGAAGTCGAGGAAGTACTGCTCTCTCACCCGGACATCACCGATGCCACGGTCGTCGGCCTGCCGAAGAGCGACGGCTCCGAGATGGTCGTAGCCGCGATCACCCTTGCTGACTACGCCCGACTGGATTCCGACGCCTACCGCGACCACTGCTACGACAACCTGACCCGGTACAAGGTGCCGCGCGCATTCTTCCACCTGGAGGAACTTCCTCGCGACCAGATGGGCAAGGTCCGCCGCCGCGATGTCCGCGACGTACTGCTCACACAGCTGGAGCAGAAGGGCCAGAGCGTCGATTCGCTTTCCCACCGCAAGCACCATTAGTTCACGGTGGTTTTGTAGTTGGGATAGGGGCCTGAGTAGAGCGGGCTCCTATCCCCTTAAGGTTGATCCCCGGCTCCCCCCGGACTTAGTGACTAGGTTTATGACAAAAAACTGAGGGTGAATAATATTCACATGTCATAAACCTAGTCACTTTCTCTATCCCCGACCCTGAGAGAAGGCCCGGGAGCGCAAGCTGAGGACTACTCAGCGGCTCCAGCGGCTCCAGCGGCTCCAGCGCCCCCATCAAGCCCGCCAGCCCCATCAGGCACGCCAGCCTCTCCAGTCCGCCCCCACTGGCCATCAGCCACCCGCCGCGGGCCTAATCGATGCTCACGCCGACCCACACCGGCTCGGGCACCAGGGTCACGCCGAAGGCCTTTTCCACACCAGCGCGCACATCGCGCGCTAAAGCCACCAAGTCGGCGGCGGTCGTAGGCGTACCATCGCCGGACTCCCCGCGGTTGGTCAGGGCAAGAGTGTGCTTAGTCGACAGTCGCGCGGGCGCACCGTCACCGGGGTAGCCCTTGGGGAACCCGGCGCGCTCGATAAGCCACGCCGCTGAGAGCTTCACGGCTCCCTCGTGGCCGGGGCCAGCGGGGAATGCGGGCATATTCGCGGCCTCATCGGCCCCACGCAGCGCGGCAACCTTTGCACGCACGGCCTCCACCGAGTTCTCCGGAATGATCGGGTTGGTAAAGAAAGAACCCGCCGACCAGGTATCGCGGTCAGCATCTTCGAGCACCATGCCCTTGCCCCGACGCAGCTCAAGCACCTTTTCGCGCACCAGCGCAGCCGGCCTGCGAATCTCGCCAGCCGCAGCCTCGGCCTCGTCGACGCCCAGGCGCCGCGCCAGTTCGCCATAGCGAAGTGGCGCGGACATGCCATCCACGCTGAGCTCGAACCGCACGGCCAGCACCACTGCCCGTGCGGTGAACTTCAGGTTCGAGTAGCGGTAGGAAAGGTCGAGAGACTCCGGTTCCACCCACTCGACCGAGCCGGTTGCGCGGTCGTAAAGCTGCACCGCGTCCAGGACCTGCGACACCTCAGCACCGTAGGCGCCCACGTTTTGCACCGGAGTGGCTCCGGCCGATCCCGGAATACCCGACAGGCATTCCAGGCCGCCAAAACCTGCGTCGACACTCATCGCCACGACCTCGTCCCAGACCGCACCGGCCTCGGCCTCCACGATTGCCGACACGGACTCCAGCCCGTGTCCGCGAGTGCTCATGGTCACGTTGTCGGCCTCGATCACCACAGCCACCAGCGGCTCGAGTTCATCGGCTACCACCAGGTTGGATCCGCCTCCCACGATGAGGAGGGGCACGTTAGCGTCGTCAAGCGCGCGTACGACATCGACCACAGCGTCCGTCGTGCTACACCGGACGACCGCGCGTGGCACCCCGCCGAGGCGGAGCGTCGTCAAATCCGCGAAAGCGGTATGCGTGCTGAGCTCCACCCCCTCTAGCCCCGCAAGCCCATCGATGGCTTCTTCCATGTCGGAGGTCAGGTGAATTGGGTTCGGCGATTGGTCGAGATTTTCCACGCCCCTAGCGTAGTGCAAATTACGTATCATCAAGCGCATGACTACGACTAACACGCACACCGTCAACTTCGACCAGCCGATTGAGAAGGTTTACGAGGCCCTCACCGACGCCGGTTTCTGGGAGAAGGTCGCAAACCGTTTCTCGGCAGCTGACGGCAAGGTGGAAAAGTTCGAGACCACCGACGCTGGCACCACCGTCGTGATTCGCCAGACCGTCTCTGCTGACAAGATTCCGGCGCAGGCACAGAAGTTCGTTAAGTCCGGGGTCGGCATGACGCGCACGTTCGTCATCAGCCCGCTTAACGACGACGGCGCGACCTCCACCGTGACCACAGAAGCTTCGGGCGTACCGGCGTCCTTCAGTGCGTCCCAGAAGCTCACCGCCCAGGGTGAAGGTTCAGTGCTGACCACCAACTCCGAGTTCGCCATCAACGTGCCGCTGCTCGGTGGCAAGCTCGAGGAGAAGGCAGCTCCGTACCTGGAGCGCGTCCTCAACGCTGAGACCGCTGTGCTGGCGGACTACGTCACTAAGTAGGTTGCGCAGCAGGGCACACCGAGGCGGCACCGGGGGCGGACACCCGGGCGAAGAAAGGTGGTAGCGGCGGAGCCGTCGTTAAGCAAGACTGGGAACCATGAGTTCTGCTAAACGCTCATCGAGCGTCAAAGTCCTGCCCACCGTCCTCGGTGTCATCATCGTGGTGGCACTCGTTGCGATTGCCGGCGAAATCGGCGTCCGGATGTTCGTGAGCAAGGAGATTTCCGACGGCTACCGCACCTCCGCTGAAGAGCGTGGTGCGACGGTCACTGAGGACCCCAAGGTTTCTTTCGGCACCCGCCCGATGCTGCTCGCCTTGGCCACCAAGTCAGTGCCCTCGATGGATCTGTCCACTCCGAACACGCTGGAGGTCAAGAACCCGGAGGCGCTGGGTGGCGCACCGGAGATCAACGGTGACCCGGCAGCGGAAGTGCACCTGGAAAACGTGGATCTGAGCAATCGTGCGGATCCGACGGCAGAGTCGCTGCGAGTAGACGTCACAATCCCACCTCAACTGCTGCAGGCGCTAATTAACCGGGAAAGCGGTGTACGCGCTTCCACAATCACGCCGTTGCCGGACGAAGGCCTGTTCAACATTGAATTCGCCTCCGGATTTGCGACCTCCAAGTTCCGCCCGATTGCCAACGGCGGTCATATCGAAATCAACTTGGAGGGCGGCTCAATCCTCGGCTTAAACCTCGATGGCCTGGCCGGCTGGCTGGGAGAAGCGAGCGGTACGCTGTTGAGCTACGACATCGGCCACGGTATGCAGGTGGAGGAAGCGCACGTCACCGGGGAGGGCCTGGCGTTGACGCTGACGGGCGCAAATCTGCCTTTGTCGACCGTGAGCGAACTTACCTTTAGCTAGCAGGTAAGATACCGAGAATGACTCGCTCTCTCATCACCGCAAATAGCGGTACTCCCACCGAGCGCCAGTACATCTTCTCGCTCGGCTGTCCAGACCGTACCGGTATCGTTTCCACCCTGTCGACCTTCCTGTCCGACATTGGTGCGTGGATTACCGAGGCGGACTTCTTCTCCGACCCGGAGACCGGATGGTTTTTCACTCGCCAGGCGGTCCGCGCCGACGCTCTCGACCTGACGGTAGAAGAGCTGCGCGAGAAGTTCGCTGAGCTCGTCGGTGATTGGGGCCCTGAGGTCCGCTGGAAGGTCACCGACAACGCTGTCCCGAAGCGCGCTGTCATCCTGGTGACCAAGGAAGGCCACTGCCTGCAGGATCTGCTCGGCCGCGTCGCACAGTCCGACTATCCGATGGAAATCGCTGCAGTAATTGGTAACCACCGCGATCTGGAGCCACTGGTCGCAGCGTATGACATTCCCTTCCACCACGTGCCCTTCCCCAAGGATGCCGTCGGCAAGCGTAAGGCATTCGATGAGGTCGCCGAGATTGTCGACGCCGAAAACCCGGATGCCATCGTGCTCGCACGTTTCATGCAGATTCTGCCGCCGGATCTGTGCGAAAAGTGGGAAGGCCGCGCAATCAATATCCACCACAGCTTCCTGCCGTCGTTCATGGGCGCGCGCCCGTACCTGCAGGCTTATCGACGTGGTGTGAAGCTCATCGGTGCCACCTGCCACTACGCCACTGAGGACCTCGACGACGGCCCGATTATTGAGCAGGACGTCATGCGTGTCTCCCACAAGTACACCGCTGCGGACATGCAGCGTGAGGGCCGCGATGCGGAGAAGCAGGTCCTCGCCCGCGGTTTGCGCTGGCACCTGGAGGACCGTGTGCAGGTCTACGGCAACCGCACCGTGGTGTTCCAGTAGGTTACCGTGGTGTTCCAGTAGGTTTTCGGGGAGCCAGACCTATCCCTATCCTCTCCCCCAAAAAGAAAGTGTCTGGGTTTATGACCAAATAACCGGGTTTTCACCCAGAAACTGTCATAAACCCAGACACTTTCTCAGTTGTGCGGGCTAACACCCGCCCTGGGCTAGCACCCGCCCGGGACTAATACCCGCCCTGTGCGTTCGACAAAATGTCCTTGATCTGTGGGCGAACATCCAACCAGTAAATACCCGTGATGACCAGCCCGGCAATCAGCGGGATGCCCAGCATTGCCCAGCCCAGCCACGGCAGGAGCAGGAAGATAGCCGAACCGACCAGCATGCCGGCCCAGACGTTGCGGCTCTTGCGGTCTGCGGCGTCAAAGGCATCCGCGCGGGTGGTGATGACAAGCACCGCACCGATTAGCGCCAAGATGCCGATGACAAACGGAATGGCGAACTGAAACAGGACGTCCACATAGACGGAAATTGCCATCAGCGGCGAATCCGCAAGACTGGGCAAAGATGGTAACAGGCGCACCGGGGGAACAACTCCTTTAACAGGGATGCATTGCTTTTTACATGCTAACGCACACGGTCTGATGTGCTGGGTTGTGCTGCTAAATAGCCCCAAACACCAAGGTCGATAGGGTGTAAATAGCCAAACCGGCCAGTGATCCGACAACAGTGCCGTTAACGCGAATGAACTGCAGATCGCGACCGACCATCAGTTCAATCTTGTCGGAAGCCTCATCGGCGTCCCAACGCTCGACGGTCTCGGAAATGATCGAGGTAATCTCGCCCGCGTAATTCTCAGCGATGAAGACGACAGCCGCTTCCAGACGGCGGTCCATTCGTTTGCGCAACTCAGGATCGGACTGGATCCGCTCGCCGTAGCGGGCGGCCGTTTCCGAGACCTTCCGACGGAGCAGAGAGTCCGGGTCGCGGGCAGCGTCGACAAGCTTTGCGGATGTCGATGCCCAAATCTTCGCCGGTGCCTGTGTGACGGCGGCGGACGAAAGAATGTCAGTCTTAATTTCTTCGACCTTGGCGATGGTTTTCTCGTCGTTTTGCAAATCAATGGCGAGCTGCGTGAGGAAGCGGTGGAGCGCCAGGCGCGCGTCGTGCTTAGGGTCATGCTGCACCTGCCAGGTCCAATCAACCAGCTCGCGATAGACCTTGTCGCCGATGAGATCGTTGACAAAGCTCGGCGCCCAGGATGGGGCGCGCTCTCCGACGAGGCGGTCGATAAGATTCTGCGAGCCCAGCGACTTCCGGTGCAGCCACTCAGCCATCTGCTGGACAATAGGCTCGGTGCGCCCCTCTTCGATGAGCTGCTCGAGAACCTTACCCGCTGGTGGCCCCCACTCCGGAGCTGCAACTTCGTCGATGACTGCTGACTTCAGCACTGCGGCGGCATCGTCGGGATTAATCGCCTCCAGCACATTTCCAGTGAACTTACCGACCTCTGCTGACACTTTGTCGGCGTTTCCCGGCGCTACCAGCCATTCGCCGATACGCTCAGGAATCTCGGCCTTACGCACCTTGTCCACAATCAAAGCGGGGTTCAGGAAGTTGTCTCCGACGAACTGCGCCAGGGACTCACCGACCTGGTCCTTCTTGCGGCGGACGATAGCGGTGTGTGGGATAGGAATGCCGAGCGGGTGGCGGAACAGAGCTACGACTGCGAACCAGTCGGCGAGGGCACCGACCATGCCAGCCTCAGAAGCAGCGCGAACGTAGCCCACCCACGCGGGCACAACTTCGCCCGCGGATAAGTGTGAAGACTCAATACCGCGGCATGTGAAATACACAGCGGTTGCGATGACCAGCAGCATCGTAGCGAAGGCCTTAGCCTTACGCAGTTGCGCACGTTTTTCCGCCTCAACCTCTGGTGATGGCCCGGGAACTTCGAGACGGTCCGAGACCGTATCTACAGCTGCCGGGAGCTTAGCGGGGTTGTTATCCATGTGTATAGATTAGGCGCCAAAAACGCGAAAATGCCACCGCGCCGCAGTCCGCTGTTGGTGAGAGAGGTACTTCTCAATACTTCCCTACTCCAGCGCACTGTGCACAGTGGCATCAACTGTGGAGGTGCTAGTTCAAAAGGCTAGCGTTGCATCCGCCTAGAGGCGAGCCCCTTTAAACTGGGGCAAGCCTTTAGTGGTGAGTGCCGAATTCCTTTCGGTAAGCCTTGTAGTCACGACGACCGATGGAGATGCAGGCCAGACCCGCAATAACCATAACCAGTCCGACTACCAGGCCAGCCCACATGAACACGCTGCCGTCGAAGTTCCAACCACCGGTGTAGTCGGTGTAGTTGGCGGCATCCTTAGCCAGGAAACCGTTGCTGTGAGAGGCAGCAGTCTGGTCGGCAAAAACGGTCGTTGCGAGACCGAAAATGAAGGTGCCCCAAGCCGCCAGAGAGGCGAGCATGAGTCCCATGCCAATCCAGGTAATGCTCTTGTGAAGCGAGGAGTATTCGGCATTCATGCTCTGAGGCACGTAACCGTCGACGAAGTGCTCTTCGCCCTGGTAACGCTTGACTGCATTCGCCATAATCTATGTCCCTTCTGGAAAACTCTAATCGAGAAAGAGTTTAGTCGTCCTTACCGCGGAAGAACGAACGAGCTCGTTCCTTGGTAACGGCGGCAACCGCAGTCAGCGGGATACCGGCCGGGCAGACATCAGCACATTCACCATAGAGGGAGCACGGACCGAAGGTGCCTTCGACCTCGTCAACCATCTTGCGAGCACGCTTGCCACGCTCTTCCTTACCCAGCGGGACCAGGGAGAGGTGAACCAGCTTTGCGCCGGTGAACAGGTGTGCAGCACCGTTCGGGCAAGCTGCCACACAAGCACCACAGCCGATGCAGGCTGCGTGGTCAAGTGCGAACTCAGCGGTCTCGTGGTTCAGGTGCAGAGTATCTGCATCCGGAGCGGTACCAGCGTTGATGGAGACGTAGCCACCCTGCTCGAGGACACGGTCCAGAGCGGAGCGGTCAACGACCATGTCCTTGATGACCGGGTATGCGGCGGAGCGCATCGGCTCAATCTTCAGGGTGTCACCATCGCTGAACTGGTGCAGACGCTGCTGACAAGTCGGGGTGTTCTGGCCCGGGCCGTGCGGACGACCGTTGACGTTCAGACCACAGGTACCACAGATACCCTCACGGCAGTCAGATGCGAACGCGAACGGCTCCTTGCCGGACTCGACGTACTTGGAGTTGACGTGGTCAAGCAGCTCCAGGATCGACATCTCTGCGACGGCGTCGTCAACGTCAACGGATTCAAAGTGTCCCTCGACGTTCGGACCTGCTTGGCGCCAGATTTCAAGGTGCAGTTTCATTACTTGTAGTTCCTTGTCATGAGCGGGACGGCTTCGAAGGTGAGCGGCTCGGCGTGGCGAATGAATTCGTGACCGGACTGATCCCATGCAGGACCATTGTTGCCTCGCTCCCATGCGGAAACGAAGCACCAGTTAGCGTCATCGCGCTCTGCCTCGCCATCTTCGGAGATGTGGTCATCGCGGTAGTGAGCACCGCAGGACTCATCGCGGTCGAGGGCGTCGACACACATGAGCTCACCGAGGTCGATGTAGTCAGCAACGCGGTTAGCGTACTCGAGCTGCTGGTTCATCTCGTTCGGCTCACCCGGAATGAACAGGTCAGACCAGAATGCCTTACGCAGTTCGCGGATCTCCTCGATACCGCGAGCCAGGTCTTCCTTGTTACGAGCCACACCACAGTCGCGGTAGAGAATCTCACCGAGCTGACGGTGGAAGTACTCAGCGCCGTGCTTACCCTGGATGCTCATCAGCTTGTCCAGGCGAGCCTGAGCGCGGTCCAGTGCTTCCTTGGCCTCCGGGGCATCCTCAGCCAGGCGGTCGGTACCGAGCAGCGGGCCAAGGTAGTTCGGAATGGTGAACGGCAGGGTGAACCAACCGTCGACCGAACCGGACAGCAGGGAGTTTGCACCAAGACGGTTTGCACCGTGGTAGGTCCAGGATGCCTCGCCACCGGTGAACAGACCCGGGATGGAGGTCATCTGGTTGAAGTCAGACCACAGACCACCCATGGTGAAGTGGCAGGTCGGAGCAATACGCATCGGAACCTTGTACGGGTCCTCACCGATTGCCTCTTCGTACATCTGAATCAGGTTCGAGTAGCGTTCCTTGATGACCGGCTGGCCCAGGCGCTCAATTGCGTCACGCAGATCCAGGTAGACGGAGTTCTTCAGCGGACCAACACCGTAGCCGGCGTTAATCTGCTGAGAGTTGGCACGGGAAGCGACGTCACGCGGGACGAGGTTACCGAATGCCGGGTAGCGACGCTCCAGGAAGTAGTCGCGCTCGTCCTCCGGGATGTCGTTGGCCGGGCGCTCGTCGCCCTTCTTCTTCGGGGTCCAAATACGTGCGTCGTTACGCAGGGACTCGGACATCAGAATGGTCTTCGACTGCCAGTGCGCGTTAACCGGAAGACCGGTCGGGTGGAACTGGATGAAGGACGGGGATGCGAAGTAAGCACCCTGGTCGTATGCACGCATGATGGCCGAAGCGTTGGAGTTCTTGGCCAGCGTGGACATGTGGTAGACGTTGCCGTAACCGCCGGTAGCCAGAATAACTGCGTGAGCAGTGTGAACGGTCAGCTCACCATTGATGAGGTTACGCATGATGGCACCCTGGCAACGGCCGTCGGCGACGATGATGTCAACCAGCTCGTTGTGGGTGAAGATCTCGACGTTGCCGAGACCAATCTGACGCTGCAGAGCCGAGGTAGTCGACAGCTGCAGCTGCTGACCCGTCTGACCACGGGTGTAGTACGTACGGGAGACCTGCACACCACCGAAAGAACGGGTTGCCAGGGTACCGCCGTACTCGCGAGCGAACGGAGCACCAATTGCATTCAGGTGGTCGATGACGCGGACGGACTCGACAGCCAGACGCCAGCAGTCGTTCTCGCGGCAGCGGTAGTCGCCGCCCTTAACGGTGTCCTTGACGTGGCGGTAAGCGCCGTCGTTGTCGACCTTCTTACCGCGAGCGGAGTTGACACCACCCTGTGCAGCAATGGAGTGCGCACGGCGCGGAGCGTCGTGGTAGGTGAAAACCTGCACGTCGTAGCCGAGCTCACCGAGGGCAGCAGCGGCAGCGCCGCCAGCCAGGCCGGTACCGACGACCATGACGCGGAACTTACGACGGTTCAGCGGCGAAACCAGGTTGGCGTGATCCTTCTGGTACTGCCAGTGGTCCTTCATGGAGACCTTGTCACCCGGGGAGTTATCGGACAGAACCTTGCCGATCTTGACCCCGTCGACAGCGCTTTCCGGCGCGCGGAAGTCCGCAGCGACGGTTGCTTCAGTGTTAGTCATAGTAAATTTCCTCCTCGACCTACGAGACCAGACCGGTCAGGACGGCGACTGGGATGAAGATGTTGCCGACAACAACCAGCAGCGGCAGCAGGCCGGACAGGAACAGCAGAACCTTGCGCCAGCGCTTACCGGTGATACCGAGGTCGGAAGTAGCGGTCCACAGACCGTGGGACAGGTGCAGCAGCAGAGCGAGCTGAGCAATGATGTACCAAACAACAACACCCGGACGCGAGAAGGACGCAACCACGTTCTGGTATGCCTCACCGTGCTCGAAAGAAGACGGAGAAACGCCAGCACCGATGGTCAGGTCCAGCAGGTGGAAGATGATGAAGGCCAGCAGCACGATGCCGGTGATCACCATCGAACGTGCAGTAAAGGTGTTCCAGCTGGACACCATGCCCTGACGGCGGAACTTGCCGCGGGACTGCTTTGCACGTGCAGCCAGGGTGAGGCCACCGAAAATGTGCAGGACAATAGCTACCAGCAGGACAATGCGGAAAATCCACAGAATGCCCTCGTTCGGAACTGCCGGAGCACCGACAGTGCGTAGGAAGGTCGCGTATGCGTTGAAGTCTTCCTCGCCAGCGAAAATCTTCAGGTTACCCAGCATGTGGACAATAACGAAGAGGCCAAACAGCACGCCAGTGACGGCCATGGTCAGCTTCAGAGCCCATGAAGGGTATTTAGGCTGCTCGCGCAGCGGTTCTACATTAATTTTGCCGTGCGCGATTGCGTCACGGTTTGAACTTTTAACAGTCATGGCACCTCCAGTGTCATATTCACTCTAAAGTCACACAGCGCCTGGTAAACATTTTTCCCCCTTTTGGGTGGGGATTTTCACAGGTTACCTAGGTCTTTTCTCCGCCTTTTCTCAGGTTATCGCATTTTAGCCACTTCTGAGGTCGTCGCTGCATAAACCCTCTCCCCCACCATAAAAACGCGCCTACCCCGACTTTTGCCGATTTTTCACCCGTCCAAACCGACTAATAACGCAACATAAATAGCACGAAAATAGAAAACCGCCCACTTTTCTCAGGTGGACGGATTTAATACTCAATAATTATGTTGCGAAATTCTTTATTTTTACCCCTGCCGAATTCCCCAAAGGCCCAAACAGCCACCCCCAACAGGCAATCCCCCCCCCATTGGCGCCGGTACGGCCGAAGCCGTCCGACTAATCCTCGCCCTGATCCGGGTTCGCCATCACCACGGTCAACGGCTCCGGGCCAATGATCACCTCATGGCCTGCGACCATAATCGGCCCAACCTGGTGGTCTCCCTCCTCCAGGACGACTTCCACCGTGCGGCCGCGCACCGTCACTCGGATACGACAACCACGAATAGTGACTCGGTACGTCAGACCACTCCAGTCCTCCGGCAGACGCGGGTCAATACTGTAGCGGCCGTCATGATCGCGGAAACCACCGAAGCCATAGACCAGGGACTGCCACACACCACCGGCAGATGCCACGTGGACACCATCGGCAGCGTTGCCATGCAAGTTCGCCAGGTCCACATAGAGTCCGCGGAGGAAGAAATCCATTGCCTGCTCCTGCAAGCCCAACTCGGCCGCAACAATGGACTGCACAACGGCGGACAGCGAGGAATCACCAGTGGTGAGCGGATCGTAATACATGTAGTCTGCGCGCTTTTGTTCCGTCGTAAAGCGATTGCCCATGAGGAACAGTGCGAGGACGACGTCCGCCTGCTTAATGACCTGGTGACGGTAAATCGTCAGCGGGTGGTAATGCAGCAGCAACGGGCGCAGGGGTCCGACCTCGGGATCGTCGAGATTCCAGCGCTTACGCAGTAGGAACTGGTCATCCTGAGGGTGAATGCCGAGCTTCTCATCGAACGGGATGTACATCGCCTCAGCAGCCTGCTCCCATTCTTCAACCTCGCGCTCGGTGAGGTCGAAGCGGTTGGTCAGTTCGCGATAGGCAGCAGGGCGATCGCGCTTCATCTGCTTGACGACGTCCGCAGCAACCCGCAGGTTATACTGCGCCATCACGTTGGTGTACAGGTTGTTGTTCACCACCGTGTTGTACTCATCTGGACCGGTGACGCTGTGAATTTGGAACTCTCGCTGCTCGGCATCAAAGAATCCCAACGACATCCAAAACCTGGCCGTGCCGAGCAACAGATCCGTGCCCTCCTTGAGCAGGAACTCCTCATCGCCGGAGGCATAGACGTACTTCATCATCGCGTACACGATGTCCGCATCGATGTGGTACTGCGCCGTGCCGGCCTCAAAGTAGGCCGAGGACTCCTGACCATTGATAGTGCGCCACGGGAAGAGGGCACCGTCGTGCGCCAGTTCGTCGGCACGCGCCCACGCGGCTTCGAGCATGTCCCAGCGGAAACGCATGGCATTGCGCGAGAATTGCGGCGACGTATAGGTAAGGAATGGGGTCACGTAGATTTCCGTGTCCCAGAAGTAGTGGCCGCCGTAGCCGGTGCCGGTCATTCCCTTGGCTGGGACGCCTTGGAATTCGGCGCGGGCGGCGGCCTGGATAATCTGCCAAATGTTCCAGCGCACTGCCTGCTGAATCTCCGGCTGATTGTAAATGACCACGTCAGAGCGCTCCCAGAAGCGTTCGAGCCACTCCTCCTGGTTCTCCATCAGCCCCAGCATGCCGATGCGACCGACGCGGTTCAGGGTGCGTTCACAGCGGAATGCCAGCTCTTCAGCACGCACCTTACGGGAGGAGTGGTACGCGACCAGCTTCTCCAGGCGTATGACAGTGCCGACTGGCGCATCCAGGTTGAACAGGGAGCTGGCCACATCCGGCTCGGTCGACTGCGAAATCTCTACGAACGGCTCCGTGCCGTCGGGAGTGCGGACAGTAAAGGTGTGGTCCATGGAGGTAGCCACGGTCATACCGGAGTTCGCGCAGCGGTAGCCCAGCGTCGAGCGCTGCCCGTGCGCCGATTCCGACTGAAATGCCGGAATGAGAACGCGGTCTTCCAGCGCCTCGGCACGACGGGGATCCAGTTCGGTGCCCTGCGCCTTAGCAGCATCGTGGTATTCGTCCTCGCCGTCCTGGCGGTTGAGGATCTGCGAGTTAATCATCACCGCAGCATCCGCATCCAGCAGCTCGACTTCCAGACTCATCGCGGCGACATGCTTTTCCTGGAAAGACACCATGCGCTCAGAGGTGACGCGAACGCGCTTGCCACCCGGGGTGCGCCAAATGAACCGACGACGCAGCACGCCCTCGCGGAAATCCAGGCTACGTTCGTAGTCGCTGACCTCAGCATTGCCGAGACGCAGGGGCTCATCGTCAATGTAGAGACGCATTGCCTTAGCGTCCGGAGCATTGACAATCGTCTGCCCCTGGCGGGCTAGGCCGTAGGCGTCCTCGGCGTGCCTAATCGGCCAGGTCTCATGCAGACCGTTGATATAAGTGCCGTGCTCACTGGAGTCACGGCCCTCCGGCGGGTTGCCACGCATGCCGATGTACCCGTTCGACAGCGCAAACAGCGTCTCGCCCAAACCGAGCGGGAGGCCGTTCGGCTTCGTCTCAATCAGACGCCACTCATCGACCGGAGTGATGTCTCGGTCCATGAGTCCCTCGGCATTTACAAGGTGGTGGTGCTTATCCGCACGATCCGCCGGGAAGTTACGACGCTGCTTACGACGAACTGGGGACACCGTCTCCTCCTGTTTTTCAGCCTCTGCGGTCTCCGCGTCGTGACCCTGCCCCTGCGGAATCACACGCTCAGTCTCGTCGACTGCTGCTGTGGTCGAATCGTTGGCCATGATGCCTTCCGGTTTTCTCTCAGCCATTTGTCACGAGCCAGCCTAGACGAGTGCCGCCAAGTCACTGACCACAACGTCGGCGCCCGCTCGGCGCAGCGCTTCCGCACCAGCACCGCGGTCAACACCAATGACCAGACCAAATGCGCCGGCTGCACCCGCTTGCACACCACTGATGGCATCCTCGACCACCACAGCATCGCGCGGCGCCACCCCCAGATTCTTCGCCGCGTACACGAAAGTATCGGCGGCTGGCTTACCCGGCAGGTTGTTCTCATGCGCCACCACGCCGTCAACAATCTCCACGAACCGCTCACGCAGCCCAGCGGCCGTCAGCACCGGCACCGCGTTCTTCGACGAGCTAACCACCGCCAACTGCGGTTTTTCGCTTGCCGACGAGTCCCCCGCGCCCTGTAACTCGTCGAGCAGCGCAACCGACCCCGGGTAGGCCTCAATTCCCCTCTCGACTCGCGCCAAGAAGTCATCATTCTTGCGCTTCCCGAGCCCGACAATCGTCTCGTCTTTCGCTGTGTCCTCATCGCTACCGTGCGGCAGCGAAATGCCGCGAGATTCCAGGATTGCTGCGATGCCCTCATCGCGGCGGCGGCCATCGAGGTAGGTGAAGTAGTCCTCCTCTGTGTAGGCCGAGACGCCCTTGTGCTCGAAGTAGTCGCTAAACATGTCCGCCCACGCCTGCTCGTGCACATCGGCGGTAGGGGTAATCACTCCGTCGAGGTCAAAGAGGATTGCGCCCGCGCTATGGAGGAATTCTTTGGCCTTGGCGAGGTTGGTAGCACTGTCGGTCGTGGAATTAGTCATGGGGGGGGCGCAGCTCCTTGGACGTTGCAGACTGCATTTTCTCAATTAACTTCCCAATCAACGCTAGCAACGTTGCCCCTGCCCCGCTTGCGAACCCGGGTATCTCGAATCTGAGAATCATGGTGCGCTTCCCCAAAAACAAAACTGCCGGCGCGCATGCGGTATTGGCATCAGAGGTTAGCCAATACCACCTACACACCGGCAGTATGGATATCTATTTTGTTATTTCAGGCTCGGCAGCCGCAGCCCGACCAAGAATTAATCCTGGTCGATGCCCTCGCGCTTCTTGAACTCCAGGCGACGGCGGTGCAGAATCGGCTCGGTGTAACCGGACGGCTGGTTCACACCATCGAGGATGAGCTCCTTGGCGGCCTGGAAACCAATGGACTTGTCGAAGTCCGGAGCCATCGGCAGGTATGCCTCATCGCCCTCGTTCTGGCGGTCAACGACCTCGGCCATGCGCTCCAGCGAATCGATGATCTGTTCCTCGGTGACAACACCGTGCAGCAGCCAGTTAGCCAGAGTCTGGGAGGAAATACGCAGGGTAGCGCGGTCCTCCATCAGGTCAACATCGTTGATGTCCGGCACCTTGGAGCAGCCAACACCCTGCTCAACCCAGCGGATAACGTAGCCCAGGATGGACTGGCAGTTGTTGTCCAGCTCGTTGGCCTTGTCCTCATCGGACCAGTCAGCGCCCGGCTCGCCAGCCTTAGCTGCCGCTACCGGGATGGTGAGCAGGTCACCGAAGGTGTCACGGCGACCGTCGGTAAGCAGCTTGTCCTGAACGCCGAAGACGTCAACCTCGTGGTAGTGGGTAGCGTGCAGCACACCACCGGTCGGGGACGGAACCCATGCGGTGGAAGCACCCTGCTTCGGCTGACCGATCTTCTGCTCCAACAGCTCAGCCATCTGCTCGGTCATGGCCCACATGCCCTTACCAATCTGAGCCTTGCCCTGCAGGCCGTGTGCCAGACCGGAGTCGACGTTGTTGTCCTCGTAAGCCAGCATCCACGGAGCGGTCTTCTGAACAGCCTTGCGGAACATCGGACCAGCCTGGATGGAGGTGTGGATCTCATCACCAGTGCGGTCCATGAAGCCGGTGTTAATGAAGACGACGCGCTCGGAAACAGCCTTGATGGCGGCGTCCAGGTTGACGGAGGTACGACGCTCCTCGTCCATCAGGCCGACCTTCAGGGTGTTGTGCGGAAGACCCAGCAGCTTCTCAACGTCTGCGAACAGCTCGTTGGTGAATGCAGCCTCATCCGGGCCGTGCTGCTTCGGCTTCACGATGTAGATCGAACCGGTACGGGAGTTCTTACGTGCGTTGTCCTGGTCCAGGCCCGGGATTGCACACACAGCGGTGACGACGGCATCCATGATGCCCTCGAAAATCTCCTCGCCGTCGCGGTCGAGGATGGCCGGGTTCTGCATCAGGTGGCCGACGTTACGGACCAGGTTCAGGGAACGACCGTGCAGGGTGACCTCGGAACCGTCAAGAGCGGTGTAGGTGCGGTCGTCATTGATGGTACGGGACAGCTTCTTGCCGCCACGGGTGAACTCGACTGCGAGGTCACCGACGTTCAGGCCCAGCCAGTTGGTGTAACCCAGGGTCTTGTCTGCAGCGTCAACTGCGGCGACAGAGTCCTCGAGATCCATGATGTTGGTGACAGCGGCTTCCAGGATGATGTCCTTGACCCCAGCCTTGTCGGTCTTGCCAACCGGGGACTCCGGGTCAATCAGCAGCTGGATGTGCAGACCGTTGTGCTTGAAGTAAATGGACTCCGGCGCGTCCTTGTCACCGGTGTAGCCGACCAGGGTCTCCGGCTCGCGCAGACCGGAGGTAGCGCCGCCTTCCAGGGTTGCCTGCAGGTGACCGTCGACGATGTCGTAAGAGGTGACGTCCGCATGGGAACCGTCGACCAGCGGCAGAGCCTTGTCCAGGAAGTTACGACCCCATGCGATAACGCGGTCACCGCGGACCTTGTTGTAGCCCGGGGTGTCCTTCTCCGCACCGCCATCTTCAGGAATAGCGTTGGTGCCGTACAGCGCGTCGTAAAGCGAGCCCCAGCGTGCGTTCGCAGCGTTGATGGCGAAACGGGCGTTGAGGACCGGCACAACCAGCTGCGGGCCAGCGGTGGAAGTGATCTCGGTGTCGACGTTAGCGGTAGTGACCTGGAAGTCACCCGGGTTGTCAACGAGGTAGCCAATTTCCTTCAGGAATGCGACGTACTCATCCTGATTCTGCTCGCCCGGGTGTTCCTTGTACCAAGCGTCGAGCTTTTCCTGCAGCTCATCGCGCTTGGCCAGCAGCTCGCGGTTGCGCGGAGTGTACTTAGCGACAATGTCACCGAAGCCGTTCCAGAACGCGTCCTTGTCCTCAATGCCGGCGGCGGGGAGTGCGGTGTCATTAACGAAGTCGTAAAGAACCTTCGCGACCTGCATTCCACCTGCCGAAATACGCTGTGCCATTGCTCTCCTCAAAACTATTGATTGCAATTTGCCCATCCAGCCATGGCCACGTCAGCGGCTCACACTGGATGCGTTGTTCCCCTACTGTATGTGATTCGGCGCACTTATGAACCGTCTTTTTCCATAACCGCCAACCGCCAGCCCGGTATAACGCCGCTCACATTTGCCATTTCATTCGCTTTACGACGAGCACCCTGCGAACAGACCCCACCCCTCCCCAATGACCATTCGGGCATTCAATCCTGACGCCACAACCAGCCCTCCCCCACCCGCATTGACTGCAGCATCCCCGGCACTCTTTCCTCCAGCCACAGAACACCACACACAATGGGAAAGTGTCGCGCCTCACAGACATTTACTATTGCGACCTGCGTATCAACGGCCAGCGACCAATCACGTCGCTACAGCCTCCGCCTTCAAACCAGACCATAAAAGCGAGATGACAACCGAGACCCTGGCCACTACCCAGGGATGCTCCGGCGGGGTACTGACGGTGTAACGGCAGTGTATTTAGAAGCCCGTTTCCACCTTTACGGCCGTAATTTCGGGGGTAGCGAAACACCCCCTAAACTCCAAACACTGTTAACGGCCAGCTTTGATAAATACCAAAATATAAATCACCCCAAAGCGGGGGGAACATTATTCGCGAGCCCGCCATAGGGAAATAACAGTACAAATGTACCGGCCGGTCACAGGCGAAAATCGTTAAAGCCAAGCTACACATCACAATGTTTGCAATCTTCACAAGTGTTATCCGTATTACATACTTGAATTCACATCGGAAGCTGCTTGACGAACGTAGCGCTATGCCCCAAAATGTGAGACATGGCACGCGGAAGCGGACATTGTTTTTGTTCGCGTGTTTGCGTGCAGGGGTACAGCACTTTGCTAGCGCCCCCTGCATTCACGTGACACCGCGGTCACTATCGGGTCAGCCTGTAGATCGGTTCTGTCGGAATTGTTCTTAAGTCAGCACCCGGAGTTCAAAAAGCAAGCAAAAGGAAGTGACTCCGTTTATGTCTAACGTTGGTAAGGCACGTACCGCCGCCGAAATCCAGAAGGATTGGGACGAGAACCCGCGCTGGGAAGGTATCACCCGCGACTACACCGCTGAGCAGGTTGCTGAGCTCCAGGGCTCCGTCGTCGAGGAGAACACCCTCGCTCGCCGCGGCGCTGAGATCCTGTGGGAAGGCGTCAACGTTAAGGACGACTCCTACATCAACGCTCTGGGCGCACTGACCGGTAACATGGCCGTTCAGCAGGCTCGCGCTGGCCTGAAGGCTGTCTACCTCTCCGGTTGGCAGGTTGCTGGTGACGCTAACCTCTCCGGCCACACCTACCCGGACCAGTCCCTGTACCCGGCCAACTCCGTGCCGAACGTCGTTCGCCGCATCAACAACGCTCTGCTCCGCGCAGACGAGATCGCTCGTATCGAGGGCGACGACTCCGTCGACAACTGGCTGCTGCCGATCGTCGCTGACGGTGAGGCTGGCTTCGGTGGCGCTCTGAACGTCTACGAGCTGCAGAAGGCTATGATCAACGCTGGTGCCGCTGGTACCCACTGGGAGGACCAGCTCGCTTCTGAGAAGAAGTGTGGTCACCTGGGCGGCAAGGTCCTGATCCCGACCCAGCAGCACATCCGCACCCTGACCTCTGCTCGCCTGGCTGCTGACGTCTCCAACACCCCGACCGTCATCATCGCCCGCACCGACGCTGAGGCCGCTACCCTCATCACCTCCGATGTTGATGAGCGCGACCAGAAGTTCATCACCGGTGACCGCACCTCCGAGGGCTTCTACCACGTCCAGAACGGCCTGGAGCCGTGCATCGAGCGTGCAAAGTCCTACGCTCCGTACGCTGACATGATCTGGATGGAGACCGGTACTCCGGACCTCGAGCTGGCTAAGAAGTTCGCTGAGGGCGTCAAGGCTGAGTACCCGGACCAGCTCCTGGCTTACAACTGCTCCCCGTCCTTCAACTGGTCCGCTCACCTCGAGAAGGACGAGATCGCCAAGTTCCAGAACGAGCTGGGCAAGATGGGCTTCAAGTTCCAGTTCATCACCCTGGCTGGCTTCCACGCCCTGAACTACGGCATGTTCGACCTGGCTTACGGCTACGCTCGCGAGCAGATGTCCGCATTCGTCGACCTGCAGAACCGCGAGTTCGAGGCTGCCGAGAAGCGCGGCTTCACCGCTGTCAAGCACCAGCGCGAGGTTGGCGCTGGCTACTTCGACCGCATCGCCACCACCGTCGACCCGAACTCCTCCACCACCGCCCTGAAGGGCTCCACCGAGGAGGGTCAGTTCTAAGTCACTCGGCTTAGGGCTTAGGTCAAGGGCCTAACTTCAACACCCAGCGAGGGTTGCACTTGCAGCCCTCGCTGGGTGTTTTTGTGTGTTCATCGACATGTCGACTCCGGGCCGTCGTGAAGCATGCAACCTTTCAACGAGCTTGACTATTGCCAGCTACACCGCAATGCATCTGATTTCATAAATGCCTTCCCACCTGGATTAATGTGGTTACCCCCGTGGCATTTTTACAACATGTGTCACGGTAGTCACGCTGGTAACATCCGTATCACCCTTTGTGGTCATGGGTACAGCTTCCTGTGCGTATCCCATGCCCCCGTGGATAGTTTTCGGAGCTTTTCAATCCTTCCTCGCCAACCCTTCGGGATTTCAGTTGCGCGTGGTTGCCACGGGGAATATTCACTTCTCCACGAAAGATACGTTTATGAAATCCGGACTCTTCTCACGCATGTCCAGTACGCTTTCCCCCAAGAACTCAGTCAGGCCCGCCACTGTCATTGCAGTAGCTACTGCCGTAGTTTTCGGATCCGCCTCCGTAGCCTCGGCGCAGGATATGAACAGCCTTCTGCCCGGCGCATCGTCTGACGGCAACGTTGTCGTCACCGACAGCCCACGAATCCAGGTCAATGTCGGGGAAAACAAGGGTGAAGACACCGTCACCGTCGAAATTAAGAACAACTACGACAGCAACTTCTCCTGTTTCGCTCCGGGTGTTTCTACCGATGCGAAGAAGCCAGCTCAACTGCCTAACACGGTGACTGAAGCCGAAATCGTCGCGCAGGCTGTGGATTACTACCGCACCTGGCCAAATGTCCCTTCCGATGGCATCAATGTACCTCTCCTGGGTGTCATCCCCACCAACGGACTGTTGGAATTTGTTCCGGACGGGCTGCTGGGCTCCGCCCTGGGCAAGCAGCTGAACACTCGCGCGCAGCTTTTCCGCGCCTGGGAGCAGGCAAAGTTGGCCGGCCATACTGGCGAGATTCCCGTCTTCGAGCTCAAGCCTTTCGACACTTCCACTCACGAAGTCGTTCTGAATAAGCCAGGTTCTGGCGAGCGAACAGATTTCGAGGCCGCCGCTCTCGTCTACTGCACGGACAACGATAATCCGCATAAGCAGCAGTACGTCTTCGCGGGCTACGAATCCGGCAAGGCTCCCAGGGTCGGCGGCTTCGGCGGTTCACTCGGCTCGCCTGGCCTCCCTTCTCCCTCACTAAAGATGTCGTAGTGAACCACCGCTTTACGACGACCCCTCCCCGGCCCCCTTATCCCTTCGCCTCTAAGGACCTGGATTCCATGACTTTCTCTCTGTCTCGTGTAGCTAAGGCCGCCACTCCTGCAGTGGCTCTAGCCGCCACCGTTACCCTGCTTTCCACCACTCCCGTTCTTGCAGATACCCACAGCAATGTCGTGCCCGGCGCGGATCAATCCTCGATTGTCGTGCACACTGACACGAAGCTGCTGACCGTTACCGTGGATGCAGCTGATGCTGCCGCAACTGAAATTTCCGGAAAGGTCACCAACACCTCAGATAAGAAGTTCACCTGTGCTGGCCCACGTGGCTCCGGCAAGGTCGCAGGCGACGTCACCACGTCAAAACTGGTGGCGGAGTCTGAGGATTATTACCGCAAGAACACCTTCCGCGAACTGCCCAAGGTGCCAATCCAGATCGGTGGCATCCCCATCATTGGCAACATTCCGCTGGGACAGCTGGACCTGGGAATGCTCGGACCACTCCTACAGGGACTCGGTGGACTGCTTGGCGACCCGAATGCCCAGCGCAACCAGATTGCAAAGGACTACTCCACTGAGCGTGTGAAGGGTCACGCAGGTCTGATTGACGCGTTCACCATTGAGCCTGGTGCAACTCACGACTTCTCCGTCTATCTGAACAACCCGAGCTCAGGTCCGCGCACGGATTTCGATGCTGCCGCCTTCATCATGTGCACCGATGAGAGTAATGCCGCATACGCTTTCACCGGCTACGAGGAGGGAACTCGCACACCAGGCAGCGCATTCTTCGGCTCCCCAGGCCTGCCATCGCCACAGAGCCCGGGCTTCCAGAGCCCAGGCTCACAGGCCCCTGATAACCCCGAAACAGTACCGGCAGCAGAAACTGCCGGTACCGAGGCCGAGGCCTCAGAGTAATTCCGCTGCCCGGGTCTCCTCAGATCTCCCGGTCCCTTCTCCAGGTAACTGTCCTTGAGTGACCGCTCAGCGGACAGACGTACGACCCTTTCGATAGAAAGCAATGCCATGACCTCTCGCAAGACCCTGCGCATCACCACGGCAGTAGCCTGTGCCTCCGCATTTGCCCTCTTGTCTGCTCCGGCTGCTATGGCAGACAGCGCAACTGCGACCCATACCGACAGCCAATCCATTTACAGCCGCACTGTCAGCAACACGACACCGGCTCCAGGTGAAATCATCACCTACGCCCAAACCTTCACCACAACCTCTGGAAATGACTACATCTACGACTGGAAGAACAACGTAGACTCCTGCCTCGAGTACCAGTCGGGTTCTGCAACACTCCAGATCGGCAACGCTTCCGCAATCACACTCCCCGAGGACAAAGTGACTGCTACGCCAGGTGCCACCGCCATCAAGTCCAATGATGCCTCCGGCTACTGGACCTTTAACAAGGACGCCCCGCACACGTTTACTCTGCAGTACAAGGTGAGTGACGCATGCGCACAGGGCAAGGAACTCACTTCTGGGTTTTACTACAAGTACGGAAGCTTTCTGAGCTCAAAGACCTACGGCAGTGACAAGTTCAATGGCGGCCCAGGAATTACCGTTGTCGACGCTAGCCGCGTCCGCACGTCCGTAGAGCTGGTTGACACTCCGGACACAGCAGTGGTGGATCGCCCGCTCACCTTGAAAGCAAAGGTTACTGCCAGTGCAAACGACGGCGTGGACGCTCCTTCCCTGGCGGGTAAGAAGGTGAGCTTCGTCAGTGGCGGCAACACTCTCTGCACTGCCGATATCGCAGCCATCACCGATACAGCTACGTGTGACTGGACCCCAACCAGCGCTGGGAACTTCGATGTCAAGGCAGTTCTAGAGGCCTCCGATGAAATCCTCGGCAGCAGTTCGGCCACCAAGTCCATCACCGTTACCGTCGCTCCGCCCGGGGCCCCTTCGGAGCTGAAGGTCGAACCCGCCAACGCTTTTGGCAAGGCGCAAACAGTCATCAGCGGAAAAGCTGAGCCGGGCACCACTATCGAAGCCCTGGGCCCAGGTGGTACCCGCTGCGTAGCCAAGACCAATGATGAGGGAGCATTCTCATGCAATCTCGGATTCCTTCCGTCTATCCCGGGCACTGTCACCGTCACCGCAGCCCGAGGTGACGCAAAGTCGGAACCACGCCAGATGCTGGTCAATACACAACCTAGCTTCTTTGATTCCTTGAGCTCGCCTGGCCTGCCGAAGTTCGAGTTTCCGACCTCCGGCAACTAAGCATGCCCGAGAACCTCAGCACCTACACACGTAAGCAAAGGTTGCAACGGTTTTCTACACAAATTAAGCAAAGCCCGCGATATGCTGGACAGTATGTCGAAAACCTATGTCGGATCTCGCCTCCGCCAACTACGCCGCGAGCGCGACCTCAGCCAGGCCGCGCTCGCGCAGGCGTTGGGCCTCTCGGCTAGTTACGTCAACCAGATCGAGCACGACGTCCGCCCGCTGACCGTTCCTGTTCTGCTTCGTATCACGGACACATTCGGCGTTGATGCGACTTTCTTCTCCCGCGATGACGATTCCCGCCTCCTCGCTGAGGTTCAGGACGTGGTGATGGACAAGGAGATTGCTAAGTCCCCCATGGATCTGCAGGAGATCTCGGAAATGGTCCGCGACCACCCCGACATCGCCCGCATCATGGTGGACATCCACCGCCGCTACCGCAACGTCACCGACAAACTCTCCCTGGCCACCGAGGAGCGCAACTTCGGCAACAGCACCGACACTGCCTCTGGCTCACAGGCGCTGACCATGCCACACGAGGAAGTCCGCGACTACTTCTACGCCCGCCAGAACTACATCGCTTCGGTAGACACCGCCGCCGAGGAGCTGGCCCGCGAGCTGCGCATCACCGACGAGACCACCGATGTGGTCTCTGTGCTGGCCGACAGGCTGTCCAACGACCATGGGATTCGGATTGCGCTGGAATCGTCGTTAGGCGATGTGCAGCACAGCCTTGATCGGCGGACGAAGACGCTCTACCTCGCGCGGCACCTCTCGCCGGGACAGCGGGCCTTCCGCATGGCCACGGAGCTGGGGTTTTTGGAGCAGGGCGAGACCATTTCCGAAGCCGTCGCGTCCGGGCATTTCATGTCGGAGGAGTCGCGGAAGCTGGCGCAGCGCGGAGTCGCGACGTACTACGCGGCGGCGCTGATTCTGCCGTATGAGTCGTTCCACGCGATGGCTGAGTCGAAACGCTACGACATCGAGCTGTTGTCGCGCACTTACGGCGTGGGCTACGAGACCATCTGCCACCGACTGTCCACGATGCAACGCCCCAGCTTGCGCGGTATTCCGTGGACATTCGTGCGCGTCGACCGCGCGGGCAACATGTCCAAACGTCAATCCGCCACGGGCTTCCACTTCACGCATTCGGGCGGTACCTGCCCGCTGTGGAACGTCTACGAGACCTTCTCCTACCCCGGCAAGGTCATGCGGCAGGTCGCGCTCATGCCGGATGGTCGGCCGTACATGTGGATCTCGCGGACCGTGGAGCATCACGCGGCACGTTTCGGCAAGCCAGGTAAGGTTTTTGCCATCGGTTTGGGCTGCGAGGCCCGTCACGCTGAGCGCACCGTGTACGCCGATGGTCTCGATCTCGCGGACCTCGACGCCGCCACTCCAATCGGTGCCGGCTGCAGGGTCTGCTCCCGCGAGGCCTGTCCGCAGCGCGCGTTCCCGCCGATCCATCGCGATATCGACATCAACATGCACCGCTCCACCGTCTCGCCGTACTAGTTCGCTTTACGACGGGCGCAGGGCCGGCCTGTTTGCGGGGGCTTGGTTCGCGCAGGATGCCCCAAAAAGGAAGACCCCAAAAAGAAAGTGCTTAAGTTTATGACACTTTCGCACCGATTTTCACGGTCAAACTGTCATAAACTTAAGCACTAACTCGTATTTGCCTGAACCGGAACCAGCCCAGTGAGAGCCAGGACCAGCGAAAACTGGCCCCAGGCCAAAGCCACAACCTCTTACAGGTTGATCATCTTGCCCATAACGCCCTCAGCTGCTTCCTTCATAGCCTCGGACATGGTCGGGTGAATGTGGACGGCGCGGCCGATTTCCTCAGTGGTCAGCTCGTACTTCTCAGCCAGAACCAGCTGCGGCATGAGCTCGGAAACGTTGGCACCCACCATATGGCCACCCAGCAGCTCGCCGTATTCGGCATCTGCAATGAGCTTCACGAAACCAGCCGGCTCCGCCAGCCCCTGGGCCTTACCGTTTGCAGAGAACGGGAAGGTGGAGACCTTAATCTCGCGACCGTTCTCCTCTGCCCACTTCTTGGCCTGCGCCTCGGTCTTACCGAAGGAACCAACCTGCGGGTTACAGAAGGTTGCGCGCGGCATCATGTTGTAGTCCGGGATGGTCTCGGTCTCGTGACCCGCCATGTGCTCAGCTGCGATAACGCCCTGTGCCTCAGCGACGTGTGCCAGCTGCAGCTTCATGGTGACGTCACCGATGGCGTAGATGTTGCCGACGTTGGTGCGCATGTACTCGTCGATGACAATCTCGCCGCGCTCGCCCAGCTCAACACCGGCCTTGTCCAGGCCGATGCCCTCGGTGCGCGGTGCGAAGCCGATGGAGACCATAACGCGGTCGACGGTCAGAGTCTGCTCGTCGCCACCATCCTTGGCCTCGACCTTGACCTCAACCGAGTCACCATTGTCCACGATGGAGGTGGTCTTGTGCCCGGTCATGAGCTTGACGCCCAGCTTCTTGTATTCCTTGGCAATAACCTTGGAGACGTCTGCGTCCTCGTTCGGCAGAACGTTGTCCATGAACTCGACGATGGTGACGTCCACGCCGTAGTTGGCCAAGACGTATGCGAACTCCATACCGATGGCGCCAGCGCCGACGATAACCATGGAGTCCGGCAGCTCGTCGGAGAGAATCTGCTCTTCGTAGGAAACGATGTTGCCGCCGACCTCAACGCCCGGCAGGGAACGGACGACAGAGCCGGTTGCAATAATCGCCTTGTCGAAGGTAATTTCCTTGCCCTTGTCATCGCCATCAGTGATGGCCATGGAGGTCGGGCCAGTGAATTCACCGAAACCGTTGATTTCGGTGATCTTGTTCTTCTTCATCAGGAAATGAACACCCTTGACGATGCCCGCGGACACCTTGCGCGAACGCGCGTGTGCGGCACCGAAGTCAAAGGAGACATCGCCGGAGATACCGAAGGTCTTAGCCTCATGGTTGAAAATGTGCGCCACCTCGGCGTTCTTCAACAGAGACTTGGATGGAATACAGCCAACGTTGAGGCAGACACCGCCCCAGTATTGCTTCTCCACCACAGCAGTCTTCAGCCCCAGCTGGGATGCACGGATTGCTGCGACGTATCCGCCAGGACCGCCGCCGAGTACTACAAGATCAAAATGTTCAGCCACGTGCACAAGTCTACGCACGACTTGTCTTTACTTCACGCGCGAGTCCCGGTTTTACCTACTGCGGTCGGCTACGGTGGTGGGCATGGGCACCGACACGGACACCGACTTGGGCAACAATCTCTCCTTCCTCTCCACTGATCTTGTCCCCGATTGGCTGGACGATATCGACGGCTCCCAGGCGCTGGCGTGGGCTCGCGCGCAGTCGAAGGCCACCGTCGCAGGTGTCGATTCGCTTGCCGACGACACCAGCGACCGCACCAATCTGGAACAACGCATCCTGGCTGCGCTCAACACCGATGCCCGGATCGCATACCCGGTGCGGCGCGGCGAGTACCTCTATAACTTCTGGCGGGATGCCGAGCATCCGCGGGGCCTGTGGCGGCAGACGTCGTTGCAGAGCTATCTGGCTGGTCAGGAAGATCCGCAGGCGACCAAGTGGGAAACTCTCATCGACCTCGATGCGCTGGCGAAAGCCGAGGGAGAAAACTGGGTCTGGAAGGGCACGGTGTGCCGTTATCCGGAGTATGACCGCGCGTTGATTCTGCTCTCTCGCGGCGGCGCCGATGCCACTGTGGTGCGGGAGTTTGACCTCGTCAACTGCACTTTTGTGGAGGATGAGCCGTTCTACCTCCCGGAGGCGAAGTCCGATGTCTGTTGGTTGGGTCGTGACGAAATTCTCGTTGGCAGTGACTTTGGTCCGGGGTCACTGACGGATTCGGGCTACCCGCGGCAGGTGCGTCGGTGGCGGCGCGGCATGCCGTCGTCAAGCGCGGATGTGGTTTTCTCAGGCCACAGTGATGATGTGGCCGTGGGCGGCTGGTTCGACGCGACGGAGGGTTTCGAGCGGCTGTTCGTCGAGCGTGCGCATGATTTTTATAATTCGCAGCGGTTCGTGGCAGCGGAGCGTCCGGGCAAGTTGGCGGCGCAGCAAAACGGGGACTTTTCCCTGCAGATCCTGGAGGTGCCGCAGGACTGTCGCACGAGTGTCCATCGGCAGTGGTTGGTGCTGATGCCCCGCACGGAGTTCAATGGCATTCCGGCTGGTGGCGTGGCCGTTGTGGAGCTCGATAAGTGGCTGGCGGGCTCGCGTGAGGTGGAGGTGATTTTCACCCCTGATGCGCACACCTCGTTCCAGCAACTGGCGTGGACGAAGAATTTCCTGGTGTTGACGCTGCTGGAGGATGTCGCGACGAAGTTGGTCGTCTTGCGGGAGGGCTCGTGGGAGCCGGTGGAGGCTTTCGGCGAGTTACCTGCGCAAGCCACTGTGAGCGTGATTGATACAGCCTCTGAACGCGACGATGAGATCTGGTTGGTTTCGACGTCGGCAACGCAGCCGGCAACCCTCTGGTACGGGCAGGTCGGCAGCCCGCTCACGGAAGTGCGGCGTGCTCCGGCGCTCTTCGACAGTGAGGGGATGGAGACGCGGCAGCACTGGGCGACTTCGGCCGATGGCACGCGGATTCCGTATCGCATCACCGGTCGCTTCGGCGCGGGGGCTGGTGCAAGTGCTGACGCAGGCGCTAGTGCAGAGACAACCACAGCCACACCCGCTCCGAACCCAGCCCCTACCCTCGTGCACGCCTACGGCGGTTTCGAGGTCTCACTGGTCCCGCAGTACTCGGCGATTCGTGGCCTGACCTGGCTCGAGCGGGGCGGGTACTTCGTGGAGGCCAACCTGCGTGGCGGTGGCGAATTCGGCCCGACCTGGCACTCCTCGGTGGTCAAGACTGAGCGGATGAGGGTCTATGAGGATCATCAGGCCGTGCTGCGCGACCTGGTTGAACGCGGCTACTGCACGCGCGAGCAGCTGGGCGTGCGCGGTGGTTCCAACGGCGGGCTGCTGACCGCTGTCTGCCTAACCTCCTACCCGGAGTTGGTGGGCGCAGTGGTGTCCCAGGTGCCACTGGCGGACATGATGCGCTATCACAAGCTGTCCGCGGGAGCCTCCTGGATGGCCGAATATGGAAACCCGGACGACCCCACCGAGCGGGCTGCGATTGCGCAGTATTCGCCGGTCCAGCGCGTCGTCAAGCGAGAGCAGCGCGCCTACCCGCCAGCGTTGATTACGACGTCTACCAGGGACGACCGCGTCCACCCAGCGCATGCGCGGAGCCTGGCGTGGCTGCTGGAGGAAGCGGGACAGCCGGTGGATTATCACGAAAATACCGAAGGAGGGCACGCCGGTGCGGCGGATAATTCGCAGGTCGCGTTCGTCGAGGCACTCATATCTACGTGGCTGTGGAACAAGCTCAAGTAAGGTAACAGCCGTGAGTAGCGCTGATTTCACTAATCCTTATACCGGTATTGCGTTCAACCTGGGCTTCCGGGTGAACAAATACGAGCTGGACCTCGACTATCGGGTCGGGCCGAATCGTCTGAAGGCGACGGCGACTCTGCATATCGAAATCAATGCTTGGACCTCACACATCACGCTCGACTTTGCGGATGCGCTGGGGGCCGATTCGGTGGATGCGATTTCCGATTCGCAGGCACACTCAATCGATGTAAAGCGCTGGCGCCATTCGGGACGCAAGCTGCGCGTCACCTTTGACCGCGAGTTGGCTCCCGACGAGACGCTGCGGCTGATTGTGACTTACTCGGGCACGCCACGTCCGGTGCGCTCGAAGTGGGGCGAAATTGGCTGGGAGGAACTGGAAAACGGCGCGCTCGTGGCATCGCAGCCGGTGGGCGCGGCGTCGTGGTACCCCTGCGATGACGATCCCGAGGTCAAGGCGTTCTACGAGTTCACAATGGTCACCGACGCTCCCTACGAGGTCGTCGCACCAGGACTTGCCGACGCTCCGGTGAACGTGGGCGGATCGCGCCGCCGCTGGCGGTTTGTCACCGAGGAGCCCATGGCCTCCTACCTGGCCACCATCAATGTCGGCCAGTTTAAGAAGGTCGAGCTGCCGTGCCAGACCTCGACCGTAGTGGCCTGGGTGCCCTCTGAGTTGGTGGCAAATGCCCGCCACGACTTCCGCGACCAGGGACGCATGCTCGATGAATTCGCCAAGCTCTTTGGCCCTTACCCCTTCCGTGCCTACCAGGTGGTCATTTGTGAAGACGACCTGGAGATCCCCATCGAGGCACAGGGTCTGTCCATCTTCGGAGCCAACCACGCCGACGGCAAGGACACGTGGAATCGACTGATTGCCCACGAGTTGTCGCACCAGTGGTTCGGCAACAGTGTCGGCATTTCGCAGTGGCGCGATATCTGGCTCAACGAGGGTTTTGCCTGCTATTCCGAGTGGGTGTGGTCCGAGGTCAGCGGCGGTGCCAGCGCGGATGTGCACGCCCGCAAGCACTACCTGGACCTGCTTGAAGATGATCAGGACATCGTCATCGCCAACCCAGGGCCCAAGCTGATGTTCGACGACCGTCTGTACAAGCGCGGCGCGCTGACTGTGCACGCTCTGCGTCTGCTGCTGGGCGACGA
This sequence comes from Corynebacterium sp. MSK047, assembly GCF_030232285.1. Taxonomy (NCBI): domain Bacteria; kingdom Bacillati; phylum Actinomycetota; class Actinomycetes; order Mycobacteriales; family Corynebacteriaceae; genus Corynebacterium; species Corynebacterium sp. MSK047. The sequence goes on from NZ_JASPJI010000002.1 coordinate 76,890, forward strand.
GGTGTTCTTCGACCTGGTGCGCAAGTGGACCACCACCAACCGCCACAGTGTGGTCGATGCAGTGGACTTCCGCGCACTGGCCAACCGCGTATGCCGTGAGCGTGGCATCACCACCTCGCACCTGGATGTCATCTTTGACTCCTGGCTGTCACGCAGCTCCTTGCCGGACTTCCCCACCGACCCAACGCGTTCCCCTGCTGACCAGGGCATCGACGATAATGGTGCTCCAATCGTGGACGAGGAACTGGCCGCTCAGTTTGAAAAGCTCGGCTACTCGAAGGCCAAGGACTAGAGAGCTAGAGGCACGTCAATGTCCGGTTTCAAATGGTTGTCGCTGGCCACGATTGTCGCGGCGATAGGCAGCTTCGCGGTGCTGATTATCTCGGCCCGCGCACTTCCCAATGCGGTAAACCTGCAGTTCGTGGCGTTCTGGGGGCTTTTCTTCGCGCTCACGGGTGTTCTCGGCGGGCTGATGCAGGAGACCACGCGCGCAATCGGTGCTGCGGAATCGCGGAATCGAGAGCAGAATCGGGAGCAGAAGCGGGAGCAGGAAGCCTCGGCAGCAGATCAAACTCTCGGCGCTCGTCCCATCACAGTGTCCCTGGGCGTCGCCGCAGTTACTTTTATCACCATGGCAGTGACGGGTCCGCTGTGGGCCCCACTGGTCGTGCAGGATGACGCCGGCACTGCAATTCTGCTCATGGCTTTTGGTCTGGCGCTGTACTCCATGCAGGCCACCACCTCGGGTCTGCTCAGCGGCCGCCAACTGTGGGGCCCCTACGCCGCGCTAATCATGATTGACATTCTCGTGCGCGTGGCTCTGGCACTCATCGCCTGGTACTTCGGCTGGGGCCTGCTGGCGTGGCTGATTATCACGGTCTTCGGCACTGTCAGTTGGCTTATTCTCGCGCTGTTTTCCCCGGCAACCCGCTCGGTCATGTTCGCGCGTGCCGACGTCCCGGTGCGCCGCTTCATCACTCTCATGGTCACGGCCATGGGCGCATCCGGCGCATCTGCTGTGCTGGTCACAGGTTTTCCGACAATCGTCAAGATTGCCGGCGAAGCGGTCACCACTGGCGCAGGGATAGCCGAGTCGCTTACCCCGCCGCATGCCAACAACTTCACCGCAGCGGTGACCATTGCGGGTATCGCCTACGCCGTAACGCTGACCCGCGCTCCGCTGCTCATGCCCTTGGAGAAGTTCCAAAACGCCATCATTGTGAGCTTTGTCCGGCACCGCTCCGAGGGCGTGCTGGCAGCGCTGGCCAAGCCGTTGGGAGCGCTGGCTGCTTTCGGCACCTTCGGGGCAGGCTTGGCATGGCTCATCGGCCCGTGGATCATGACTCTCATCCTGGACGATAGCTATCACGTATCCGGGCCGGTGCTCGCAGCGCTGACGCTCGGCGCGACCTTGACCGCCATGTTGATGATTACCGGCTCGGTCACATTGGCAGTGGAAAAGCACCATATGTATCTGATCGGTTGGTTGGCTGCGACCACGATCGCCGTTGCCATTCTTTTCCTCCCTGGGCACCTGTCGGTACGCACGGTCGCGGCTATCGCCGTAGGCTCTGCAGTAGGTGTTGTCATTCACCTGCTTGCGCTGCGCAAACTTTCCCCACGTGCTGCCAGGTCAGCCGTATCGGAGGCTTTTGCGGTGGAATAACACCACCCGCATCCAATACCGTCCCCCCCCCAAAAAAAACTGTCCAAATCCCCCTGCAACTCCCAAGGTTCGAGACTCACATGTCCACCATCACTAACCTCACGGTTCTCATGACCGTCTACCACCGCGTCGTCCCCGACCAGCTCGATGCTGCGCTGCAGTCGCTGTGGAACCAGACGCGTCCGGCCGCGCACGTCATTGTGGTCATCGATGGCCCGATCGGGCAGGAACTCGACCGGGTCGTCGTCAAGCATGAGCAGGCGCATTCGGAGATGACCGTGCTGCGTTGTGCGGAAAATGGCGGCTCGGGAGTGGCTTCGCAGGCGGGTCTTCAGTTGGTGGAAACGCCATGGGTGGCGCGGCTGGATGCGGACGATATTGCGCGTGCGGACCGCTTTGAAAAGCAGTGGGACGTGCTGACCGCTAATCCGGAGTTGGATGTGTTGGGCAGTGCGATGGCGGAGTTCGAGGGCACGCCGGACAATGTGGTGCGCGTGCGGACTCTGCCGCAGACGCACGCCGAGATTGCGCGTTATATCAAGATCAATTCGCCCGTGAATAACCCCTCCTCGATGCTACGAACGGCGAAGGTGCGTGAGGTCGGTGGGTATCGCGACATCCGTCTGATGGAGGACTACGACCTCTGGGTGCGCCTCATGGCCGCCGGCGCGAAGTTTGAGAATCTGCCCGAGCCGCTGGTGTACTTCCGTGCCGACGGCATGTTCGAGCGGCGAACCTCGCGCGGCATCATCCGCGGTGAACGTCAGCTCCAGCGCACGCTGGTAGCTGAGGGACTGATTTCCCGGCCGCGGGCGGTGTTTAACTTGGCGGTGCGGACACTTTTCCGACTTTTGCCAACTCAGCTCATGTCACGCGCATATCGACGATTGTTTGTGCGGTAGGCTTCGGAGCGATGACTGACAACATGGATTTCTCGGACACCTGGCTGATTGTGCCGTGCTACAACGAGGGCCAGGTTATTCGTGAGGTTCTCGAGCACGCTCGCGAGACCTTCCCCAACATTGTCGCGGTCAACGACGGCTCTTCGGATAATTCCAGCCTGGAGATCCACAGGGCCGGCGCTCACCTGGTCAACCACCCTGTCAATTTGGGTCAAGGTGCCGCTATCCAGACCGGCGTGGAATACGCTCGCGCGCAGGCTGGATCGAAGTACTTTGTCACCTTCGACGCCGATGGCCAGCACCAGGTCAAGGACGTCGTCGCTATGGTGCAGCGACTGCGCACCGAACCAATCGACATCATTGTGGGAACCCGTTTCGGCCGCCCTCGCGCCGAGGATGACCAGGTGCCGCTGATTAAGCGAATTGTCCTCAAGACGGTGGTCATGTTGTCACCACGCACGCGCCGACTCGGGCTTACCGACGCCCACAACGGCCTGCGCGCCTTCAACCGCACGGTGGCAGAGCAACTGAACCTACGCATGAACGGCATGAGCCATGCCTCCGAATTTGTCGAGGTCATGGACAACAGAGGCTGGCGTACCGCTGAGCAGCCGGTGGATATCCTCTACACGGAATACTCCATGTCCAAAGGACAATCCTTGTTCAACGGTGTCAATATCCTTGCCGACTCCCTGATTTCGAAGAGGCTGCCATGACCGCATCCATCGTTCAAATTATTTTGCTGCTGGCGATGGTGGGCCTGGTCGCTTACTTCGTCGCTAACCGTCGTAAAGCACGCGCCAAGGCGGGTGTGAAACTGGGATTCGTCGTTTTCGTCATCGCGTGTCTGTGGGCAATCGTGCGTCCCGACGATCTGACCGTGGTGGCCAACTGGATCGGTGTGACCCGGGGCACCGATTTGCTGCTCTACGTACTGGTGTTGGCGTTCGTGTTTACCACGGTGTCGTCCTACATTCGCTTCCGCGAACAGGAGCTGCGCTACGCACGACTGGCTCGTGCAGTGGCCTTGAAGACCGCTGTGCGTCCGGAAGAAGAAATTGTGATTTCGGGCAGCCAGAACAGCAGCCAAAAGGACAGCGCGACGAAGGTCGAGAACAACGCTCCGTCCGACTAATCGGCACGCTAAGCGCATGTGAATCTGAGGCTGTGGTTCCATAGAAGCCATGAGCGAAGAAAATAAGGACAACGCCGCCGCTGACAACAGCAGCGATTCGCAGCAGCCCTCGACAGACGCAGCGTGGCAGGAGACACCGCAGGAACCCCAGCAAGGTTCTCAGCCGGTACCCACTGAGCAGGACTTGGAGTCCTGGTCTGCCGACAGCGGTGGGAAAACTAAGTCGTGGTACTCGATCCCGAACGCCGCATGGGCGCTAGCTGTCGTCGCATTGATTGTTGTCGGCGCAGCGGGCTTCTTCGCTGGTTCGCGTTCGGCTAGCTTCAACGGCGTGAGCACCGTCAACATGGCGGGTGTTGCACCAGGCAAGGGCGAGATTGCGCCAGTGCCTGGCCCGAATGGCTCTTTCGACGCCAGCATCTACGGACCAAAGGCGGGAGCGCAGCTGAAGTCCCCGGAGGACATGGACAATGTCCACCGCCGCAATGAAAATGATCCTTTTGCTCTCGGTGCAGTGGATGCGCCGGTCGTAATCTCGATCTACTCGGACTTCGAGTGCCCGTTCTGCGCGAAGTTCGCAAACGAAACCGAGCCTGACCTCGTGGAAAAGTACGTCAACGAGGGACTGGTCCGCCTGGAGTGGAACGACATGGCCATCAATGGCGAGAAGGCCATCAAGGATGCTGAGGCCGGCCGTGCCGCGGCAGCTCAGGGCAAGTTCTGGGAGTTCTCCCGTGCGCTGTTTAAGAAGGCCGGGGAAAAAGGCCAGGGCCACCCGGAGTTCACTGAGAAGGACCTGATTGCCGTCGCGCGTGAGGCCGGTGTGCCGGACATGAAGCGCTTTGAAAAGGAGCTTAAGGACGGCAAGTGGACCGAGGCAGTCGAGAATGCCACCCAGTTCGGCTCCATGCTGGGCATTTCCGGAACTCCGGGCTTCCTCGTTGGTACGCAGTTCGTCTCGGGCGCACAACCTCTCGACGTGTTCGAGGACAATATCGAGCTGGCTCTCATCCACGCAAAGCGCATGGAAGAAGCTGGCAAGTAAGCTGCGCTGACTTGCTGCTAACTTATGCGGGCGAGTGCATGAAGCCGCCCGCTTAAGCTGCGCTAGCCCTGATTCCGGAAGTACTCCACAGTACGGGCAACGCCCTCCTGAATACTCATAGCCGGCTCCCAGCCGAGTACCTCACGCGCCCGCGTAGGGTCCAACGCCGACCGCGCCACATCACCAGTGCGCGGCGGTGCAAACTCCGGATTATCCTCGGCATCCGCAGCCTGCGCCACCAGCGAGTGCAGCTGCCGATCCGAGGTTTCGACACCGGTGCCAATATTGAAGCGCATTCCGCCACCGACTTCGCCGGATGCGCGGTAGAAAGCATCCACCACATCGTCGACATACACATAGTCGCGGGTATTTCCGCCGTCGCCGAACACCTTGGTCGACTCTCCCGCCAGCAGACGCTGGGCGAAAATAGCCACCACACCGGCCTCGCCGTGCGGATCCTGCCGCGGGCCGTACACATTCGCCGGCGCGATGTGCGAGCATTCGAGCCCATAAAGATTGCGGAACATATTCAAGTACAGTTCGCCCGTCGCCTTTGAAGCGGCATAGGGGCTCATCGGATTAACCGGCACGTTCTCCGACACCGGAAGCTCCTCCGGCGTGCCGTAGATGGAACCGCCCGAAGATGTAAACACAACCTTGCGGACACCGTGCTTTCGGGCCGCATCGGCAAGTTTGATTGTGCCAATGATGTTCAGCGTCGCATCCCGCACCGGGGCGGCCACGGAAATCCGCACATCAATCTGCGCTGCGAGGTGGAAAATAACCTCCGGACGGTTTTGCTCGAGCAGCTCGTCCCAGTCCACCTCCAGCACATCGGCGGTTATGAACTCAAAGTCGTCGTTAAGCGATGCCTGCTGGAGGTTTTCCAGCTTTCCGTGGGAGAGATCGTCCAGCGCCGTGACTGCGTACCCTTCAGCCAGCAGCCGGTCAACCAGCGTCGAACCGATAAATCCCGCACCACCCGTCACCAGCGCACGCGGTTTCGCGCTTGCCGACGATTCTGTCATCGCGGTGGCCGGTGATTCGTTCTTGTGCTTCTCCATAGGAAGAACTATAGGCGCTTAGTAAGGAAAGCCGCTTATACGTGTGCCAACCTCACATTGACGGGGTTGATTAGTCTTCCAGGGAATGCGAGATTACTCAGCGCGCTGTGGCAGGTTGACGGTGGAATTGAAGAAAATAACCAAGCCCATCAGGATGGCGATGACCATACCGCCACCGAGCATGACCGGGTAGGTCATCCAGGAGATGGACTCGGAGAGCTTGGTCAGAATTGCTGGGAATGCGAAGCCGATGTAAGTCAGGCAGTAGAAGATACCGGTCAGCCCAGCCATGTCGCGCGGGCCGGCGATGCGCTGTACCTCGTTGAGGCCGGTAAACATGGCCAGGCCGTAGCCGGTGCCCAGCACCAGCGCTGCAATAAACGCCGTCACTGCAGTGGGGTTGGTGGACATCCATGCGGCCATTCCCATGCCGATGACCACAATGCCAATTGCGATTAGCGAACCGCGGGCGTTGTGCTCGGTCACAAAGCGTGGACCAATCTGCTGAATGCCAAAACCACAGAGCAGCGCAAACAGTGTGACCATCGCGGAGTAGAACACCGGCTGTGAGACGTGGTCCTGAAGCAGCGAAGGAATGATTGCGTAGGCAACACCGGCTGCACCGAAGACCCACGGCGCTCCCATCGCGGCGACGAGCAGGAAGCGACGGTTAGTTACCGAAGGGGTGTGTAGAGACTCCCAGACGCTTTCGTGCGGAGCGTTGCTGCCGCCCAGGTGCGGCGACTGGCGGGTCTCCGGCACAGCCACAAGACCGAAGATCGTTGGGATGGAAATCAGGATGTGGATGATATAAGCCAACTGCCCCGGCAGCGGTGCGAACTGCGCCAACGTGCCGGCAATACCCGCACCCAGGCCAAAGCCCAAGGTCAACGCCATGGACTGACGTTTCGCACCCGAGGTGGACTTGGCCTTGGGGTCAAAGCGTGGATCGGAAAGCTCCTTTACCCACGAGCCGCCCACGGCCATGACAATGCCGACTGCCAGGCCCGAGATAAAGCGACCGGTGAGAATGAGCGGAGCGATGGTCTCGCCCAGCGCGATGAGAGTCGAGCCCAGAATCGAGAGCACCGGCGCGGCGAGCATCACCGGCTTACGGCCGATACGGTCCGAGATTGGGCCAGAAATCAGCAGTGCCGGCGCGATGCCGAGAGCGTAGACCAGCAATAGAAGGTCAATGAACACCGGCGCCAGGTCAGCGTTTTCGCGGTACATCACCATCAGCGGTGTGAATTCATTGCCACCCCACGCGACGGCGAAAACTGCAATTGCGGCGAGCAGCCACAACGGCGTGCCTTTATTGGATTTGGCCCTGCCGTGAGGTACCTCATTTTCATTGCCGTTAGTTCCTGCGTGAGAAGACATGTCGTTTACTTTACGACGGTCCCCAGCGCCTTACGCACAATGGTGCAGATTTTAAGCCACCGGAGCTAACCACAAGAGGTGTGCCGAGATAGTTGAGCAGGCGGGGCGGGGCAACTGAGTCGGTTAGTGCTGTGGCGACTAGTGGAGTGGTGGCTAATGCGGTGGCGTGCCCAGTTTGGTCACCTCGGGTTGGTTTCGGCACAAATGCCCCTGAAACCTGGGGCTCACACCCCCGTCTCGGGGTGGCATGTTGCCGACCTTGCATCCCTGCCCCATCCGGGGGCAATGACCTTTTCGACACTACATCGTTATTGTTCCGTTACTTCTTTCGTATCTTGCGCCACTTTCGCCGCACTATTCACACAACTTCTGATTATATAATTACAAATTAGTTCAATGTGGGGGTAGCCGAACAGCCATAAAACGCAGATTTCCCCTATTTAAGACAGTCTCACGCACAAACGGCCATCAGCTCGCGCACATCAGGCCGGAAACGGCCCGTCGTTAAGCAGCATCCATTCCACACCCTTTACATACCCCCGATTCCACCTTTTTCAGACATCTAGAAAATGAATTCGGTCACAAACAAAGGAAATCTACCGCCATTCACCAACCCCCATTACCCCCGTTGCCCACTTTTTGTCGTCGCTCGCTGAAGTTCAAACGCTGGTCGCTACCGGTCTGGCTGTGTAAGAATTCGACACCGTCAAACAATCTGTCCATTCCCCAAACGCTGGCTGAGAAAAACCTGGGGCGATTTCTGCACGACCGCTGAGATCGCCAAGGTCCTCGATGGCCGTGCGGACGGGTATGTAAAGAAAGTCTTGTTGTTTTATGACTACTTCGATCATCGCGAATGATCCCAAGCAGCGCCGCAAGGTGCTCACGGGAACTCTCGTGGGTACGACCATCGAGTTTTATGACTTCCTGATTTACGCTCAGGCCGCAGCTATCGTGCTCGCTCCGCACTTCATCGAGCCGGCTGCGAAGTCGAACCCACAGGTCGCTCAGGTGCTCGCCTGGGCAACCCTGGGTATTTCCTTCCTCTTCCGCCCGCTTGGCGCTATCGTCGCCGGCCATATCGGTGACCGCTACGGCCGCAAGATGATTCTGGTCTTCACCCTCATCGGCATGGGTGCAGCTACTTTCTGTATCGGTCTGCTGCCGACTTATGAGTCAATCGGCATCGCTGCACCTATCCTGCTGGTTCTGCTCCGTATCTTCCAGGGCCTTTCCGCGGGTGGCGAATGGGGCGGTGCGGCCCTGATGTCCGTGGAGTACGCACCGAAGGAAAAGCGCGGTATCTACGGCGCATTCCCGCAGGCCGGTGTTCCGCTGGGTCTGACCCTGGCTACCGGCACCATGCTGATTGTTATGGCTATCATCGGCGAGGAAGCCTACATGGACTGGGGTTGGCGTGTGCCATTCCTGCTGTCCTTCATCCTGGTTCTGATTGGTTACATGATTCGTCGCACCGTCGATGAGTCCCCGGTCTTCCAGGCTATGCAGGCTGAGTCTGCTGAGCGCTCCGCTCCGCTGCCGGAGCTCTTCCGCAACCACTGGGGCAAGGTTATCCAGGGCGCCCTGATCTTCGCTGCTCAGCAGGCCACCGGTTACCTCGTGATCGCATTCTTCGGCGCTTACGCACAGAAGACACTGGGCTACCCCGCAACTGTCGCTTGGACAGGCACTCTCGTCGCCGGTATCTGCTGGACCATTTTCATGTTCATGGCTGGCGCTTGGTCCGACCGTATCGGCCGCGCAAAGACCTTCATCATCGGCTACGTCCTAATCATGATTTGGGAAGCCGTCATGTGGAGCCTCCTGGATAAGGGCCCGTTCCTCTACGTCATGACCGTCGCAGTCCTCACTCTGCCGCTGGCACTGACCTTCGGCCCGCAGCCGGCCATGTACTCCGAGATGTTCCCGGCTGAGGTTCGCTACTCCGGCGCTTCCATCGCTTACGCCATCGGCGCTGTCCTGGGTGGTGCATTCGCACCGATGATTGCCCAGATGATCATGGACGCCACCGGTAACCCGTTCTACATCTCCATCTACCTGATGGCCATGGCTATCCCGGCACTGATTGCCCTGTTCCTGCTGCCGAAGGGTCTTGAAGACCGAGACCTCATCGAGCACCCGGAAACTAACCTCGACGAAGTTAAGTCGCGCGTCTAGTTCCCACAGCTAGGGGGTCTGCCCCACCGAGGGTCTGATTACGCGAGCCGTCGTCAAGCACTGCACAACGCAGTATTTGCTTGACGACGGCTTTTGCGTTTCCGCCTTCGTTCTATCCCGGTAGCTTGTTTCCGACCCGTGGCCCCGATTTCCTCATGAGTTTCTCAGTCGAAAGCGGCTGACAAGCCCCAGATATCCCATTAACGTTGGGTTATGGCACAGACTTCTTCCAGCTCCACGCGAATCCCCCGCTGTCGCTCGACCGATGGTCCGAAGACGCTCCCCTCCCGTCCTGAACCGGAAGTGGCAGGTGCACTGCAAAAGGCCCTGGACGGCTATTTCCCCGAGGCGCGCGCTGATGTCCGCGTCCTTCTAGAAGACCCCTCCCTGCGGCCCACCTCTGGGCTGACCGTGGAGGAGGCCAGGCAGCACACCACCGAGGCGTTGTCCAAGGTGCTTAAGACCGGCATGCCCTATGGTGCTTTCCGCACTGACCAGGGAGGCACAGGAGATACCGGCGGGACACTCTCCGGGATTGAAATGCTCGGCCACACCGACTTGTCGTTGATGGTGAAGTCCGGAGTGCAGTGGGGCCTTTTCGGCGGCGCTGTCAGCAACTTGGGAACTGAGCGTCACGGCGAGTTGGTGCGTGACCTCATTGAGCTGCGGGCTCTCGGCTGCTTTGCGATGACCGAGCGCGGCCACGGCTCGGACGTCCAATCACTCGAGACCACGGCGCACTACGACCCCGAGACGGAAGAATTCATCCTCAATTCCCCTACGGCTTCCTCTGAGAAGTGGTTTTTGGGCAATGCCGCGCGCGATGGGCGCTGGGCTGCGGTCTTTTGCCAGCTCTACACACCAGGGCAGGAAGAATCCCATGGTGTGCACTGCATTGTCGCTCGAATCCGCAATGATGATGGTTCGCCTGTCGACGGAGTTGCTATCGGCGACCACGGCACCAAGGGCGGCCTCTTGGGCGTGGACAACGGCACTCTCATGTTCGATCACTACCGCGTGCCGCGGGAGAACCTGCTTAACCGTTTTGCAGATGTCTCGGCCACTGGCGAGTACAGCAGCGATATTGACAGCCCCAATGCACGGTTTTTCACAATGCTCGGTGCCCTCGTGCGCGGCCGCGTGACAGTCGGTGCGGCCGCTGGTGCGGCAACCCGCACCGCATTGACCATCGGCACCAAGTACGCACACTTGCGGCGCCAATTTGCTCCCGACGATTCGCTGCCGGAAAAGAAGCTCATTGAGCACCGCCAACACCGAATCCGACTACTCCCCCGCATTGCGCGTTCGTACGGTCTGCAATTTGCCACCAACCTGCTAATCAAGCGGATTCACGACCTCGAAGCGGAGGGGCTGGACCGTGCGAATCTCACCCCGGAGCAGGCTCGCGATTTGCGTGAAGTGGAGGCGCATGCCGCCGCATTGAAGGTCGCCAACACCGCACATGCCACCGACGCCATCCAGGAGATGCGTGAGGCCACCGGTGGAGCCGGCTACATGGCAGAGAACCTGTTGACCATTCTCAAAGAAGACTCTGACGTATTCACCACTTTTGAGGGCGACAACGTGGTGATGTTGCAGCTGGTCACCAAGGAACTCTTGGGCGGTTTTGCCCGGGAGGTGCAGAGTTTTTCCAACCTGGAGATGGTGCGCTTCGGCCTCGACAATTTCAGTGGCATATTGCGCCGTCGCACCGGTGCAGATGCCGTCGTCCAGAACCTCTTGGATGCGCTGACTGACGCTGATGAGTCCTCGCTCTTTGACCCCGCCAGCCAGATGCAGCTACTTATCGAGCGCGAGAACCGACTTCTCAAGTCCCTTGCTCGCAGGCTGCGCCCGGCGCGGAAACTGCCTGTTGAAAAGGCCGCGAGGCTGGTGGACAAGGTCCAGGACCACATGATTTCCTGCGCGTGGGCGCATATCGATCGCATGATCCTGGAAGCGTTCTTCGAAGCCGAATCCACGATCACAGACGAGCGCTCTCAAGAAGTGCTCGAGCAGGTTCGTGATGTGTTCTTCTTGTCGGTTGTCTGCGATAACGCCGGCTGGTTCTTGGAGCAGTCACTGCTCACCGGTACTCGCACCAAGGGCGCGCGAGCGGGCTTGGCCGATCTGGTTGATTCCCTTGGTCCCTGGTCTGAGGTACTTGTCGATGCCTTTGGTGTCCCCAGCACCATGCTGGATATCCCCATGATGGAGCCTTACGAAGCGATGACGCCGAAGGCTAAGGCCAACCCGGCTATTTAGCGGGTTGGCCGGTTGGCTACTGCGCCAAGAAACCTTCCAACCCAGCCACAGTGGCCTCTGCCAAGCGCTGACGGCCTTCGCTGGAAGTCAAGAGGGCAATGTCGCTGCTATCGCGCATGTTGCCGTATTCGACCAGTGCCTTTGGCTTCGTCGATAGGTTGAGTCCAGTGAGATCCGCGCGTGGATTCAGCCCCTCGCTGCCGAGATAGTTGGATGGAGCAAAACCGGCTGACACGAAAGCATCGCGCAGGGCGGTTGCCAGCGCGGTAGAGCCCTGCTCGTCATTATTGGCGAGTGGCTGAGAAATCGCCGACACATGGAATCCGCGGTTGCCCTCTCCAGCGCCGTCAGCGTGGAGACTCACCACGGCATCGGCGTTGGAAGCATTTTCCTTCTCTGCACGGGCATCGATGCAATCTGCACGACCTGCGTCATCCTCGCGGCTGAGTAGCACCTGAGCACCGCGCTGTTCGAGCAGCTGCTTGATTTCCTGCGCCATCAGCCAATTGAACTCGTGCTCCGGGAAGCCGTCGTTGGAAGCGGTGCCGGAGGTATTACACGGCTTTTGGCCACCACGACCGTCAGTGACCATCAGGTCAGCAGGTGGTGGGGTGCCGGCGTGCCCAGGGTCGAGGTAGATGACCTTGCCGGCTACAGCGCTGGAGCCGTCGGCACGCGAAGTAGCGCGATTAGCTTGCTGTTGTGGCGCGTCGCCCGGAGCGACTGCGTCGGGGTTAGCAGAATCAGGCATTGCAAACTCCTCATTCGGCGGAGTGGGGTTCGGCATCTGCATGGCCTCTTCTTCAGCTGCCAAGGACGTTTGAGTTTCCGCCGAGGCAGCTTGCTGAGCGCTTCCTGCTCTGGAAGCCTCCGTGTCGATGGTGCAGGCCACAAGACCGGCAGGCATGATTGCCGCGGCCGCCAAAACCACAGCTAGTCGTCCCGCTGATGGTCGCACTACTAATCGCTGGTGTCCGGGCTGTCGCATCGTGCGTTCTCCTAGTATCTGCGTACCTGCCATGTGCTGAGTAACAGTAGCAAACACTCGATTGAGAGTCCCCGGCTCCGAGATTTCCGCCCCCATTCGTTTCGGGGAATCACCGCACGTCGGCTTGCCGCCGGATTCGCTCTCCTCATGTTTGACCGATCCAAAAAATAAAAAACGGGACCCTTTTCCAAGGATCCCGTTTCAAACCGAGCCGCCTGCGAGAATCGAACTCGCGACCTTCTCATTACGAGTGAGACGCTCTACCGACTGAGCTAAGGCGGCACGCACATTGCGCCGAGCTTTCAAGCAAGCAGAAATAACCCTGCACAAAATGTACAAGCGGTAATACTACTGCACTGCCCCCATCGCTACCAAAATGGGGCCTGCAGTCCGCTGAATTAGGTGCTTTTCGCGGCTTACCTGCGACCAACCTGCCCTGCGATCTGCAATTTAGCCATCAATTCATCCATCAGGACCGTCAACTTCACCGCGGTCACCAGCATGCCGCGCACCTCGGTGACAGCATCGATGGAGGCCAATATCGCCTCCGGCGGAAGACGTCGGGCTAGCTCTGCGGCTGTCCGACGACGGTCCGGATTAATGAGATAGACGGAGCCATCCCCAAACTCGGAATCAGCGCCGGAATCTGAAACAGAAGCGTCAAAAGCAGACCCAGCACGTTCCGCCCCAAACGCCAGCACCAGGGCGTCACGGTAAAGCCCCATAATGTCGGTCAACGACAGGTCAATCAGATCTGACTCCGCGCGCCTGCGCCGCCGCTTCTGATTATCCTCCAGCTCCTTGATCACGCCCTTAGAGCCGCGCAGCGCCGCCTGCGCACCCTTGCCAGACGCACCTACACCCAACGAGCGCTCGAGATTCTCCAGCTCCTCAGCCTCTAGCGGCTCCATCCGCCGCTTCACCTCGCCAGCCACTTCGTTGGCTAACTCTCGCGCCGCCAAATACGACTTCGCCGGGTCGAACACGGCCTCTACGAAATCCAGGGCCTTGCCCCGCCAGGCACGCGAGCCCTCATCGGAGACAAAGCCACGCGCACGCCCGATGTGACCATTGGATACCGTCGCAGCCCAGACCGCTTGCTCGTCGGTAAGCTCTGGTCGCTCTGCACGCAGGAGGTTTGTAACGTCGTCGATATGCGGCGTCGGCACATAGACGTGGCGGCAGCGCGAACGGAGCGTAACGGAGAAATCCTCCGCGTTCGTCGTTGGTGCGCACATGATGATGACGGTGCGCAGCGGCGGTTCTTCCACCACCTTGAGCAGCGCATTTGAGGCGGATTCGTTGAGGCGGTCGGCGTCTTCGATGATTAGCACGCGGCAATCCGCCGTCGTGGGCATCTTGTAGGCCCAGGGCCGCAGCTCATCCCTCACCGTCGCCACCGAAATGATGGTGCCCTCCGGGCGCACGATCTTGATATCGCCATGCGTTCCCGCCAGCGCCGTCCGGCAGCCCTCGCACTCGCCACAACCGGGGCTGTCATGCCGCGTGCACAGCAGCGCCGCCGCAAACGCCGTCGCCGTCACCGACCGCCCCGACCCCGCAGGTCCCGTGAACAGCCAGGCGTGCGTCATGTCCGAGTCGCGTGGCACATCGCTTAACGACGACCCCGCGTCCCCACCTTCCGGCGAAACCTCCGCCCCATCGCCTGCCAGCGGTTGGCCATTGGCAAAGCGATAATGCGCAGCGCGCACAGCAGCCTGCAGCCGCTGGCGAACCCCACCGGTTTCGGGCATACGAGAAAACACGCTGCGCTCTGTCATCGGCTCTGTCATGGCCACAACTCTAGCGCGCCCCACGAGACTCTTGTGAGGTAACTACTCCCTGCAATCCGGGGTTGCCACTAAGGTAGTAATCATGCAACGGCTCTGGCGAAATCTGAAATGGCTAAGCGGGACAATGTGGCCTGCTTATGCCTCATTTATCTTCGTCTGCAACCTTGTCGGAGCCATGATTGTCGGCTTGTTCCTCGGCATGCTGTTGCCACTGAACCAAGAAACTCACCTGCCGCGGTTGGCTAATGGGGTCATCTATGCCCTGGCTGGTTACCTGGTTCTGGCAATTATTGCGGGAATCGGCACTACTTGGATCCTGTTCAAGCCGCTGTTGAAATGGCAGCGTCATCCAGAGCTGCACGATCCGCGGCGGGTGCGCTATCTGGTCATGCGCGTGCCTGTCTATCAGGCACTCTTGGGTACCGTCATCTGGTCTCTGGGCGTGATTGTCTTCAGTGGAGTCGCGTTCGCCTATGACAGCAAGATTGGCCTGATGGTGCTGCTCACCTCGGTGCTCGGTGGCGCCATGGTGGCACTGTTGACCTATCTAATTGCGGAGCGCATGGTGCGTCCGGTTGCTGTGGAGGCGCTGGCGCGTAGGGCCCCGGATTCTTCGCTGGAGCCACCGATTGGCCACCGCCTGCGCCAGACGTGGGTGTTGACCAGCGGTGTTCCAGTGGTAGCAATCCTGCTTGTGCTGATAGGTCAGCGCCGTGGTCTATTCACAGATGACGCGGCAGATTTGCTGCCCACCATCACCGCGCTGGCAATTCTGGCTCTGATTACCGGCTATTTCGGCACGATGTTGGCCACTATGTCCATCGTCGACCCGATTCGTGATCTCACGGGTGCGATTAACAAGGTCCGCCAGGGCCAGGTGGATACGCGCGTGCCTATTTACGACGGCTCCGAGATGGGCGTTCTCCAGGCGGGTTTCAATGAAATGATGCGTGGCCTGCAGGAGCGTCAGCGGGTCCGTGACCTCTTCGGCCGCTATGTCGGGTCTGAGGTCGCCCGTAAGGCTCTGGAAGAAAAGCCGACTTTGGGCGGCGAGAATCGCCTCGTCGCGGTGCTGTTTGTGGACGTGATTGGTTCGACCAACTTCGCGGAGAAGAACTCGCCAGAAGTCGTTGTCCGTGAGCTCAATGCCTTCTTCGACCACGTTGTTGACTGTGTGCACCGCAATAAGGGCATTATCAACAAGTTCCAGGGTGACGCGGCTCTGGCTGTCTTCGGCGCTCCCCTGCCCCTCGATGACACTGCTGGGCACGCCCTCACAGCCGCCCGTGAACTGCGCGAGGAACTGCTCGACCTCCAGCTCACCGCGGGTATCGGCGTCTCCGCCGGGCACGTCGTTGCCGGCCACATCGGTGCCCGCGACCGTTTTGAATACACGGTTATTGGTGACGCGGTTAACCAGGCTGCCCGTCTGACCGAGCTGGCCAAGGACACCCCGGGCCGCGTGCTCGCCACAGCTTCCACCATTCGCCTGGCCAACGAGGACGAGCAGGCTCGCTGGACCACCCTGAAGTCCGTGGAGCTGCGCGGCCGTACGCACATGACGCAGCTTGCGCGCCCGGTGCGCCCAACGCTTGCCGACGAAGCTTAGGGCTCGTTGGGCGCCCAGTACCCCTAGACTTCTCAGACGGCGAACACACTTACTCCACCGAGAATAAATCTCCTGGCTGGCAGTCCAAAGCTGCGCACAACATAGTGAGCGTCGTGAATCGCACGGCCTTCGCCCTGTTGTTTTTCAGCACTGAGAGGTTGACCGGAGTGACCCCGACCTGTTCGGAAAGGGCTGCCAACGTCATTCCGCGGCTTTCAAGCAGCTCATCTAAGTGGCACACAACCTTCGCCATTTAAATGAGTCCTTCCTGGTCTTCTTGCATTCGCGCAGCTCGGAACAACATAACTCCGAGAGTGGAGATGACTATCATAAGGACAAACCATATTCCCAGGTGCTCATTGAAATCGGCATGATCACGCTGGTACCACGCGCTCAGATTCAGGCCACTTGCGACCCAGTTTTCACCCATATGCTGCAGGAAACTACTTGCCGGATACATCGCTACCAGCCAGGAGATAGCCATAACTCGTCGCGCAGTCTTAACTGTAAAAAACTCGCCCTTCAGGTACGAGAGTGAGAACAACACGCAGAGCACGGCAATCGCGGCGACGATAGCGCATCGAACAACAGTCGCAGCAATAAACAAGGAGAGGACTCCACCACTCATAACCTCGATAGGAACCCCTTTGTCACTTCCCAGCACTTCGGGCAAAAGCAGGGTCAGATCACTGGGGAACTGCTGATGAAGAACCGGATGGCGGAGCTGGAGCAAAATGTAAGCCAGTGCAAACACTCCGGCAAAAAGGCTCACGATTACATCCCGGCGCTCCTTAGTTTGATTGACATACGGGTCATTTGGCTTCTTGGTCTGTGGAGATACCATAGCTAACTTCCTTACTGCACCGTAATTGGCGCGGTTAGTGAGATTATTCTGCGGGGCGCTTGGAGCTGCAGCCAAACCCCAACACATCGTTATTCGATGTATCGATTTTCGATACTATATCGCTTTTCGATATGCCGCAAGGCTCCTGCAACAATCGCCGTCCACCGCCAACCTGCGCACCCTCCCGCCAATCCTTTACGTTGGAGGAATGACTGACAACCGCCCCAGTTCTAGCCCCACCCCTAGTCCCCGCATGCTTGTCCCCGATGCTGCGCGCGGGTTCGCTCTCCTCGGTATCGCAATCGCGAACATTGCCACTGCCTGGCTGGTTGCAGATCCCGAATTGCCCGCAGCATTCTTCGGCGGCGTCATAAACGACAGCATCGCCGACAAGGCCACCGTGCTGTTTACCGCAGTGACCGCGCATAACCGCGGGCTGCCGATGTTCGCAACGCTGCTCGGCTTCGGTGTGGGACTCATCGTCCGCAGTTTGGCCAGGAGGAACTTTCCACGGTCGCGGGCGCGGGTGGTCGTCGTAAAGCGTTATGCGTTCCTGGGGCTGTTCGGCATCGCGCACATGCTGTTTCTGTTCTTTGGCGACATCATGTTTCTCTACGGCATCTGCGGCATCATCCTGGGGCTGCTTATGGGCCTCAGCAACAAGGTGCTGACGATTCTCGCGTGGATTGCGCTGACGATCAACGCTGCACTGAGCCTGCTGTTTTTGGGATTCGTAATTGCGATGCCCGACGCCGAGTTCGTCGGCTCCGACATGAGCCAGTTCGTCAACGGCGGCGCGATTGAAACGAGTTACCTGGATATGCTCGGCGCGAATCTCCAGGTCCTGACAATGAGCATCACTACCCTGCCGCTGCAGCTGTTCCTCTACCTGCCGGTGATGATGATTGGCTTCGTGTGGGCTCGCAAGGGCGTGCTTGACGACGTTGACGCGCACCGCCCCCTGCTTATTCGGTGGCTCGTGGTGGCTGTGGTCGTGGCTTTCGGTGTCGGCATCCCTATGGGGTTGGCAGCGATTGGAGTTCTTCCAGCCGGACAGCACATGGCCTTCTTGGTAATTAATAACTTTGCCGGAGTGTTCGCCGGTCCTGGCATCCTAGCCGGGCTGGCGTTAGCACTGCAGCCGCTCCAACGACGCCTGAACGAGGGCGCCGCTGTACCTGGTTGGCTGGTGCCGATTGTGGCACTCGGTAAGCGTTCGATGACGGGCTACCTGATGCAGTCGGTGATCTTCTTTGCGCTGGTGTACCCGTTTATGCTGGACATCCCGCGCGACATGGGCGCGTTCGTGCAAACTCTCATTGCTGTGGGCGTCTGGTTGGTGACATTGTTCGCCGCGTGGGCGATGGAGCGTCGCGGCATGCAGGGTCCGTTTGAGAAGGTGCATCGCCGGCTGTCGTACGGGCCGACGATGCGGGCGGAGTTGGCCGGGGTCGGCGGCCCCAAGCCTGCTCCGCAGGATGCGCCGGGTGCGGCGGGTGCGGCGGGCGCTTAAGACCTACTTGCCCTACTTGCCCCGGCGGGTCGCCTTCACCACTCGCTTGGTGGTGCGCTTGACCGCCTTCCTGGTGGTCTTCTTCGCAGCCTTCTTTGTGGTCTTGCGAGTCGACTTCTTGGCAGCCTTCTTGGTGCCGCCATCGGCGGCTTCCTTCGCGCGACGCTCAGACAGCAGCTCACAGGCGCGGGCATCAGTCAGCGTCTCAGGGGTATCCCCCTTGCGCAACGAAGCATTGGTGACGCCATCGGTGACGTACGGACCGAAACGGCCATCCTTCACCGACATCGGACGACCGGAGACATCGTTGTCGCCCAGCTGCTTCAGCGGCGGCTTCGCAGCAGCACGACCGCGGCGCTTCGGCTCAGCATAGATGCGACGAGCCTCATCCAAAGTCACGGTAAAGATCTGCTCTTCGTTGGCCAGTGAACGCGAGTCGGTGCCCTTCTTCAGGTACGGACCGTAACGGCCATTCTGAGCGGTAATAACCTCGTTATCGACCGGATCGACACCGACCTCGCGCGGCAGGCTCATCAGCTTCAGAGCCTCTTCCAGCGTGACAGTCGACGGCTCCATGGAGGAAAACAGCGAGGCCGTCTTCGGCTTCAGAGTTTCCTCGATGATTTCCGCGGTGCGCTTTTCCTTCTGCTTGGCGGCGGTCTTGGTTTCCCAGTTCTTCTTCCGCTTGCCCTCGGCAGCGCGCTGAGCGTCCTCTTCGGCGCGCTCAGCTGCGATAATCTCCTCAGCCTTGGCTACGACACCTTCGCGCTCTTCGTCTGTGACCAGCTCGGTGACGTAGGGGCCGTAGCGGCCATCACGAGCGACAATCATGCGACCATTGGCCGGGTTAATGCCCAGCTCACGTCCGCCCTGCGGCATCGCCAGCAGCTTCTCGGCAGCGGCCAGATCCAGCTCGTCCGGAGTCATGGCCTCCGGGATGTTGGCGCGCTGCACCTCGTCGGCACCGTTTTCACCGGCCCCCGGGCGCGTACGCTCCAGGTACGGCCCATAGCGGCCAACGCGAACGATGATCGGGTTGCCCTCGGCATCGTCGAAAAGGTGGAGCGAATTGACCTTCCGAGCATCAATCGATTCCAAGTTCACATCGATGATGCTCTTCAGACCACCGTGGGTCGCAATAGCGTCGGCTCCCTTGTGGCGGTGATCCTTGTCATCGCCGAAGTAGAAACCGGTCAGCCAGGTCGTGCGATCCTTATTGCCCGCAGCAATGCCGTCGAGCTCATCCTCCAGCTCGGAGGTGAAGTCGTAGTTGACCAGATCGGAGAACGCTTCCTCCATCAGCCCCACCACGGCAAAGGCCACCCACGAGGGCACCAGAGCGTTGCCGCGGGAGTAGACGTAGCCGCGATCCTGAATGGTCTTGATAATCGACGCGTAGGTCGACGGACGCCCAATTCCCAGGTCCTCCATCTTCTTCACCAAGCTGGCCTCGGTGAAGCGCGCAGGCGGGTTGGTGGAGTGACTGTCGGCACTGAAGTCCGTGGCCGTCAGGCCCTGGCCTTCCGTCAACTGTGGCAGACGCTTCTCGGCGTTGTCGGCGACCTTGCGACCGTCGGAAAGCGCGGAGACCTCGACGTATGCCTTGAGGAAGCCCGGGAAACGAATCGTGCGTCCAGTGGAGGCGAACTCGACGGCGTGCGTGTCGGTGGCACCGGCGATAGTGACCTTCATGGACGTGCCGCGTGCGTCGGCCATCTGCGAGGCGACGGTGCGCTGCCAGATCAGTTCGTAGAGTTTGAACTCCTCGGCATCCAGTGAGCCAGCCAGCTGACCTGGCGTTGCGAACGTCTCGCCAGCCGGACGAATCGCCTCGTGCGCCTCCTGCGAGTTCTTCACCTTGCGCGAGTACTGGCGCGGCGCATCGGCGACGTATTCCGAGCCGTAAAGCTCCAACGCCTGCTTACGCGCGGCGTCGATGCCGGCCTTGGACAGCGTCGTGGAGTCGGTACGCATGTAGGTAATGTGACCGTTTTCGTACAGACGCTGCGCCACACGCATCGTGCGCTCAGAGGTGTAATGCAGCTTGCGGCCGGCCTCCTGCTGCAGCGTGGACGTCATAAACGGCGGGTACGGCCGGCGGGTGTACGGCTTCTCCTCCACCGACGCGACCTTGAGCTCGGAGCCCACGAGGTCCGCCGCCAGAGTTTCGGCGAGCTGCTTATCGACGACCCGAATGCCCTCAGACTTCTTCAGCTGGCCACGGTCATCGAAGTCCCGGCCCTGCGCTACGCGCTGACCATCAACGCTGGTCAGGGTTGCGACAAATTCCTTCGGCTGGTTGGCATCAGCAGAAGCCGAACCGGTGTCCAAAGTTGCGGCGACATCCCAGTACTCAGCGGAGATAAACGCCATGCGCTCGCGCTCACGCTCGACGATGACCCGCGTTGCCACCGACTGCACACGGCCTGCAGACAGTCGCGGCATGACCTTCTTCCACAGCACCGGGGAGACCTCGTAGCCGTAAAGACGGTCGAGGATACGGCGACCTTCCTGGGCATCAACCAGGTTCTGGTCCAGCTCACGAGTGTTGGCCGCGGCCTCCAAGATGGCCTGCTTGGTGATCTCATGGAACACCATGCGGCGCACCGGCACCTTGGGCTTCAGAACCTCCAGCAAGTGCCAGGCAATAGCCTCGCCCTCACGGTCGGGGTCCGTTGCGAGATAGAGTTCGTCGACTTCCTTGAGCTTGGCCTTCAGGTCGGCGACTTTCTTCTTCTTATCAGCGCTGACGACATACAACGGAGCGAATCCGTTGTCGACATTCACACCCAGACGAGCCCAGGGCTCCTTCTTGTAACGAGCCGGAACATCGGCTGCGCCACGGGGCAAGTCGCGAATGTGGCCCACCGACGCCTCCACGATGTAATCATCGCCGAGATACGGCTGAATCTTGCGAGCTTTCGTCGCCGACTCGACAATTACAAGGCGCTTGAGGCCGTCTGAATTCGCCATAGAAGTTTTTCTATCCTGCAACGTTGAATGTTTTTGACTGTTTAGATTCTTGTTTTCGTTTAAATCTTGGGGTTCTTGGCCGGACTCTGGCTGGGCTTCAGCTGTGAGAGGCCCGCAATCGGTTCCAACCGGTTCCGATCAGTGCAAATCAGTTCCCGGCCGCGTTCTCCCCGGAAGATTATCTGGAAAGAATATGAAGAATATAAGGAATACCGTACACACAATCTAGTTTGTCGCGTGGATTCCTCAAGTATCGGGCGGATTTTGGGTGTGACTGAAGGGGCTGCTGTGGGGGATCCCCGGTGGCCGGCAGTTGCCGACCCGACGACTGCTGTGCGGCTGGCCATGATTATCCCAGTGGCTGTCAGTGGCTGGCCACGACAGGCCGCAGCGGGCGCAGCCGCCGCAGCGGCCGCGTGATCGCGGGCTGCAAATGTGAAACTGTATGAGTTTATGACACTTTCAAGCCATTTTTCGGGCCATTTTTGTCATAAACGTAGTCAGTAACTCGCATCGCCCCAACGCCACCAGAAATGCAAAAATCCCACGCAGAAATTACTTTCCACGTGGGAGAATCAAGGCTCACCCCATGAACACAACATGGACCTTGAAAAGCCAAAAATTCCGCGCGCCAAACCAGACAAAAGCCCAGTTCACCCCGGAAACGGTTGACTTACAGAGGCTTCACGTCCAGAGCCTGCGGACCCTTCTGGCCCTCACCAATCTCAAACTCGACTGCCTGGTTCTCTTCCAGCGTCTTGAAACCAGTGCCCTGGATCTCGGAGTAGTGAACGAACACGTCGTTGCCACCGTCAGCTGGGGCGATAAACCCGAAGCCCTTCTCCGAGTTGAACCACTTCACAGTACCCTGTGCCATTACAAAACTTCCCAACTTCAGGATTCGATAAAACAAGTATTCGCCACGCACATCCGGCCACACACAATGAAGTAAACACGGCCAAAGCACCCTTTCGCCTCGTGCGAGTTTTTGCTGGGTGCCCTTTGGCGGGCGATACACTCAAAAAGTCTGCCACGTTTGGGGCGCGAGCGCCGATTAGGAACAGCTTCTTGCCACCCCCGTAAACCCGTGTTCGAGGCCCTGACAAACTGGGGTGTCGAATAGCGAGAATGTGGCTGGCAGGAAGCGTCGTCAAGCATATGAAGTGCGCGTTTACAGGAAAGGGTGGCGTCGGTGGAGTCGTTTGGGCGGGAGCTGCTGGGGCCGGTTATTCGTGCGCATCCGCGGGCGACAGTGACGCACATTGCGGACCTTCCTGCGCGTGCTGGCGTGACCGCGCCTTGGCCTGAGTGGGTGCCAAGTTGGCTAAGAGAAGTGCTGGTAGATCGCGGAATTGAGAACCTGTGGACTCATCAGGCGACAACCGCGAACCTCGCCCGCGAGGGCGTGCACTGCGTCGTCGCGACGGGCACGGCGTCGGGTAAATCGCTCGGCTACCTGCTGCCCGTGCTCACAGAACTGTCCGCCACCCCCGCGGCCACCGCGCTGTACATCTCCCCGACCAAGGCGCTGGGCGCCGATCAGCTGGACACTGCACGCGCGATGGCACCGGCGTCACTGAGTTCGCTGATTTCGCTTTACGACGGCGACACCCCACAAGACGCCCGGCGCGCCATCCGCGACCACGCCCGTTGGGTGTTTACCAACCCCGATATGCTGCATGTTTCGGTCCTCGGCAACCATGTTCGATGGACGCGGATGCTGCGCAACCTGCGTTATATCGTCGTCGACGAATGCCATGCCTATCGAGGCGTGTTCGGCGCCAACGTCTCTCAGATTCTGCGTCGCCTCCTGCGGCTATCCCGCGAGTACGGCGCCTCGCCGACCGTGATTTTTGCCTCTGCGACGACCAACGACCCCGCTGACCAGGCTCGTCGCCTCATCGGCGAGCCTGTTGAGGCCATCACCGAAGACGGCGCCCCGGTCGGCGAGCGAACTATCGCCCTGTGGGAACCCGGCCTGCTCCCCGACCTCCAAGGCGAGAACGGCGCACCCGTGCGCCGCCCCGCCCCGACCGAGGCCGCGGATATCATGGCCGACCTGCTTGTCGAGGGCGCCCGCACCCTGACCTTCACCCGTTCGCGAAACAGTGCTGAGAAGGTAGCGCTCGGCGTGCGCGAGCGCCTGGAGAAGCGTCGCCGCAGCGATATCGCTGAGCGCATCGAGTCTTACCGCGCCGGCTACCTGGCCGAAGAGCGCCGCGACATCGAGCGCATGCTCGATGACGGCACTCTGCTAGGTGTGGCCACCACCAATGCACTGGAGCTGGGCATTGACGTCGGCGGCCTCGACGCGGTGGTACAGGCCGGTTTCCCGGGCACGGTCGCTTCGTTCTGGCAGCAGGCCGGCCGCGCGGGTCGTCGTGGCCAGGGCGCGCTGGTGGTGTTGGCGGCTCGCGATGACCCCATGGACACGTACTTGGTCCACAACCCGTCCGCACTGCTGGGCAGGCCGGTGGAAAAGACCGTCTTCGATCCCCGCAACCCACATGTGGTGTGGTCACATCTCTACTGCGCGGCTGTGGAGAAACCCGTAACCACCAGTCAGCTTCAAGCGTGGGGAACCATGCCCGTAGCCGAAGACATGGTGGCCGCGGGATGGTTGCGCAAGCGCACCTGGGAAGGACAAGAGCCCGTCTACTACCCAACCGACCGCGATGAAGGGCCGCGTATCGCCACTGCTCACGATGCCGTGAACGTCCGTGGCGGCGATGGTCAGGAAGTGGCTATCGTCGACCAGACCGATGGCCGACTGCTTGGCACCATCGATCTTGGCCGTGCGATGCAGCAGGTCCACGACGGTGCCGTCTACTTGCACCGCGGCGAGTCCTACCTTGTCGACCAGCTGGACTTCGACAGCCTCGTAGCCCTGGTCCACCCCGAGCAGCCACGCTATTCCACCAGCTCGCGCATGGACACCACCATCCGCATTCTGGACGTTGACGATATGCGCCACTACCAGGGCCTACAGGTCGCTTCCTGCCAGGTCGAGGTCTTTCACCAGGTCACCTCCTATCTTCGTCGTCTGGATACCGGCGAGATTCTCGACAGTGTTGAACTTGACTACCCTCCGCAACGTTTGGTCACGCGCGCCGTGGCCTACACAATGCCCGAGTCCACCCTGCGCTCCTGGGGCGTGGGCTCCGACATCGCGCCGGGGGCTCTTCACGCAGCCGAGCACGCGGCTATCGGCATGCTGCCACTGATTGCCACCTGCGACCGCTGGGACATCGGCGGTGTTTCCACGGTCATGCACGCCGATACCCAGCAGCCCACCGTTTTTGTGTACGACGGGCACCCTGGTGGTGCGGGGTTTGCCGACCGTGGCTACGAGGCCTTCGCTCAGTGGATTCGCGCAACCCGCGATGCCGTCGCCGCCTGCGAGTGCGAATCCGGCTGCCCATCGTGCATCCAGTCGCCCAAGTGCGGCAATGGCAACGATCCGTTGGACAAGGCCGGCGCAATCAAGGTGCTCAGTGGGGTGTCGCGCGCGCTTAACGACGGCCAGTAGCAGCATCCTCCACCGCTACCGGCCCTGCTCTGGACGTGGCTTTTCTCTCCTTTCGTTGGACGCTGACCTGCACGTCCTCCCCATCAATCTCACAGGTCACAAGGCGTGCGTGGTTAGCTTTTGCGATTGACCCCGCAGCTTTGCAGGCGTCGTCGCTCTCTTGCGCTGCCACGGCGCCGGCCACCGCGGCCAGGTCCGCTGCTACCGCTGCCTGCCGAGCCTGCACCACCCTCACCCCGGCCGTAACTCCGACCAAAGTCAGAACGACGAAAGCGGCGATGAACAGTGCAGCTGCGACTGTGGTGGAACCTTCTTCTTCGCGGAGAAGGCGGGCTGTCACGTTTCTCATGACGATGCCGCTCTTTCCCGCAGTGCGACCGCGCGTGCTTCCAGCGAAAATGGCCCCGCTGAGCGCCGAATGGTCACGCGCACGGTACCGGAGGTTTCCGATATCGCGACCTGCCCATCCGCGTCTGCGCGAAGCTCGGCTACTGTCTCCGCATCGCCCCGCGCCTCAGCCCGTGCGATGGCTCCGGCTGCGTCGGTAAGCCCTAGGTACATTGCGATTGTGACCAGCCCGGACAGAGCCGTGACCATGACCGTGACCAGCGCCGCGAGACCGAAAGCGGTTTCTACCGTCGTTTGGCCTTCGTCGCCGACGCACAGGCGATGAAGCGTAGAGCGGATGCGGCTAGACATCGGTGTTGAGCGCCCTTTCGATGATGTCGGTGAGCGCCTGGGTGATATCGCCGCCGGTCACGACGGTGTAGAGCAGGGCTCCGAAAGCGGCGGCAGCGATCGTTCCGAGAGCATATTCCACGGTTGACATGCCGTTTTCCTCAGTTGCCAGAGCGTGCAGACGCTTGTGCAAATACGAGCGCAGCTGGGACTGCGCAGCGGTCAGCGGATTGGTTGAAGAGTTGGTTGGAAGGTTGGTCGGATGGTTGGAGTTTTGAGTGGTCATGAGTGTTTCCCCCTGTGTGGATGTCGAGTGACAGGTCAGTTGTGAGGTGTGATGTGCATTGACGCGCGTTGATGCGGGTTGATGCGTGTTGGATTGCGGCGCGGCAGGCGGACCACGCGCACAACCGAAGCCACAGCTGAGAGCGCAACCAGCACTGCATCCGGCGCGTGCCAGCGCGCGAGGCTGGGCGCAGAAGTGTCCACGCTTCATGACGGCATCAGTCCTGCAAACATTTCGTCGGCAAGCCCAGCGATGGTGGGCACCAAACCCAGCACCACAAACGCGGGTAGAAAGCACAACGCCAGCGGCCCGGCAATGAGGACACCAGCCTTTTCGGCGACGGCTTGCGCCGCATCGTGCGCTTGACTGCGGTACGTGGCAGCGGTGTCTTCCAATGCCTGCGCCAGAACGGTGCCGGATTCGCTTGCGCGGCGCCCAGCCGTCGCCAGGGGCACGAGCGCGGGTGTGGCAGCAAGGCTGTCCCAAGCGGAGTGCGCGCCCACAGATAACCTGGCGGAACACTGTCGGAGTGGCTCGGCCAGCTCAGAGTTTGCGCCATCGGCGGCTGCTTCCATTGCCTGGGACAATGGCATACCGGAGCTCAAACAAGCGCCAATGATGTCGAGGGCCGCCGCGGCATCGAGAAGCACAGCCGGGCTGATGCGCTCACCGCCAATGACAGTTCGCACACGTTCCCTCACCTGTGCGGCAATCTGCGCAACCCGACTGGTCACCTGCCGGCGCACGCTTCCTCGCGTACGAGCATCCGACTCCGCTACCAATTCGGGCAGTCGGCTGCGGACGGGATTGAATGTCGGCAAGCAGAGGTAGGCAGCGATGAGAAGTGCGGCGGCGATCATTGTCCGGCCTCCGCACGATCGATGATCGCGACGGCCCATTCTATGCCCGCGCACACCAATCCAACACCGATGACCAGCACAATTCCTCCGATACCGCGACTGAGGAACTCGAAGGGGGACGCTCCGAACGCTTGCCCCATAATCAGCCCGAAGACTGGGAGCGAAGCCAAAATGGCAATCGTCATGCGTGGTCCCGCCAGCGCAGCGGAGGTCTGAGAACGATGTGCCTGACGAGCCTGCAGATCACCCCGCGCGCAGTCCAGTAACCCGGCCAAACTCAGACCATGTTGCTGCGCCACCGTCCACATACGCCCAATCCGACGCAGTTGCTCCGAAGATTCTTCGCCCTCCCACGGGTCGGCGAAGTTCGCGCGGTGCGCCGCGTGCGCAAGATGATCGGCCAACACAGTCATGTCCTCTGCCCTGCGCAATTCCGCTGCTGCCGCGTTGAGCGCTCTTGAGGCCGCCGCACCTGCGCGCAACTGCGCGGTCAAGGTTTCCAGCGCTACCGCAGCGCTGTCCGCTTCCCGACGTTCACAGCGCCTAGTCCCCACAGCGCGCACTACGGCCCCTGCGGTGCGGCCCAGCAATAGCCCGGCGATGACACCTGGAATCCCGGCGAGCCACAGCAACACAAGTGCCGGGCCTGCAACGATGAGAATCGATAGCCCTGCAGCTCTATTCGCACTGCCAGTGCTTGCGGCGCTCGACCCCGTGGAACCAGCACCAAGTCCAATCATGCGCTGCAACCACTTCAGTCCACAGGACACCTCACGGGCACGGCCTGCCAGCGCTCGCGAGCGCACCGCCGCCGAGCTGTCCGGCCAGATAGCGACTGCCGCAGCCGCGCCCCCAATGAGTACGGTCACGCTAAATCCCTCCCCCATAGCTGTTAATCTCCCCGTCTAATCCCCTGACTTTTCCCCCGGGTTATTCCACCGGTTATTCCACCGACTGTTCCCTGCCGACCAGCAATTTCTGCAACGTTTCCCACCCCGGTCCCGGCCCGTCCCGAGCAGTCCAAACCTCCACCACCTCCGGTGGGTTACCGCGCAGCAGCCCGATCTGCGCCAGCCGGCGAACATCAGCGCGTTCGACTACCAACACCACCTGCACCGCAGAGACCAACTGCGCATGCAGCCCGGCGCGACTAAGGCCACCGATCAACCCCAAAGCCTCAAAGCGCGCGACGACATCCCCAATCCGGTTGGCGTGAATTGTCCCTGCCCCACCGCGATGCCCCGTGTTCAACGCAGCCAGCAGATCCACCACTTCGGCGCCACGAATCTCACCGACGACAATGCGGTCGGGACGCATGCGCAACGCCTGCTTCAGCAACTCCTGCTGCCCAATCGCACCGGCGCCCTCCAGGTTGGCGGCCCTGGTCACCAGCTTCACCACATGCGGATGCTGAGGCTGCAGCTCCGGAGTGTCCTCGATACACACAATGCGCTGGTCAGGATTAACTTCTGAGAGCATCGCCGCCAATAGCGTGGTCTTTCCCGCACCCGTGCCACCGGCGACAATAAACGAAAGCTGTCCCGCCACGATTCCCCGCAACACCGGCAGAATTTCCGGTGGAAATAGCCCGACATCGCATAGCTCCGCAAGTCCGCGACGAGCCGGACGCAGCACCCGCAGGCTAATCTGAGTGCCGGTCGCCGACGGTGGGGAAAGCACCGCATGAACTCGCACACCACAGCCGCCGACACCACCAGGAATATGGCCGTCGGCCCAGGGTTGCGCGTCGTCAAGCCTTCGTCCACACCGCGACGCGAGCCGCACCGCATACGCGCGCACCTCGCCCTCGTCCGCGAAGGAAATCTCGGCCCGCTCCAGTCCGTTGCCAGCGTCGACCCAGACCTCGCCCGGCGCGGTGACCAGCACATCGCTGACACCAGGGCGTCGCAACAGCGCATCCAACACACCCGCGCCCACTGTTTCCTCGCGAATCGTGCGTAGAATCTCCAGCACCTTCACATCGGAGACAACTCCCGCGGTCTCCGCGCGAATGATGTCGGCGACCTCGCTATGCGATGCCACCCCAGGCCGCTCCGCAAGCGCCGCCCGCACCGCCGCCAACAGCCTGACGTCATCCATCGCCACCACCGCCGACAAGGGCAAACATCGCTTCCAATCCCCGCGTCAGCTTGCCGACGGTTCCAGCGAGCCCGCCCACATCTATCTCGTGAGCTACTTTCTTGCAGTACTCAATCTCACCAGCAATGGGCAGATCGAGCGCGTACTCAACCTCTTCGACACTGATATCGCGGTGCTGCTGGTGCCGAACCGCCAGACTTGGCGTGAATCCTGCCTGTGCACAGACGCTGGCCAGGTGTCCACCGGCTGCGATAGCTCGGACCGAGGTGGGCAGGATGATGACGGTGTCATCGGCAAGCGCGCCGAGAGTGGTGACGTACTCCACTTGCTTCGGGCAGTCCACGATGACCGTAATTCCGGCATGAATAAGGCAACTAATGGTGCTGGCAATGTGCCGGACATCGTCGGGCCTGTCGGTTCTGCCGGGTCTGTCGGCACTGTCGAATTTGGTGGCCGCCGAGGCGTGGTTGTAAGCCGTCTCGGGCGTGCGACTGCGAGTCCACGTCAACACTTTCAGCGCGGGCGATCGCGGGCAGGATGGCAGTGCTTCGTAGAGTGCCGCCCCGTCAAGACGGCCATCAGCAGCCGAGAAGTCTTGCCACCTCAGTCCCGGTTCCGTTTCCATCCCGAGCACCAGATCAATACCTCCCGCCAGCGCATCTGCGTCCACCAAGCAGATGGGCTTTTCACGGGAAAGAACCAATGCACTCGCTGCCGCCGTAATGGAAGCACCGGCACCGCCGACCGCAGGAACCACCATCAGGCACGTTGCCGTGGAATCGGTTGTAGTTGCTGGCACGTTCGGTGCGGGTTCTGTACCTGGTGCTGTAATCACGTCTGCGCTCGCAGGTGACGCTGGGGTGTGTTGGTGGTTCAGAAGGCTCGAGCTGTGGTGGAAATCGGAGAGCCTCGGACCATCCGGACGTACCTCGGCTCGGCCGAGCAGTTCGACAATATCGACGTTATCCGCGGGCAAACTAGCGCTGTAAACAGGAGCTAAAACCTTCGCTACCTGCGCATCTTCCGCCTCAGTATCACTGCGGACCAGAAAGATTGCTCCCTCACAATGAGGCCGCCCGGCTAATCTTCGGGCTGCCGGTGCATCGACGAACACCGCTGGTGCCCGACGCCACAGGGCCGATGAAACTCCCGCTCCTGTCGATACTGACGATGGGGAAGGCTCTGGGGCTGATGATGATAGTGATGCTGGCGGCGAAGCAAATGTTTGTGCGGCCACTGACGCTGCAGCCACAGGTGGCACGGTCTCCTGCACACAGTCACGACCGGTAGCAGCGACTATGAGCGCAACCTCTTCACGCAGCGCTTCATCATCGACGGCGTTGACTACTGGATTTGTTGGAGCCTCGGTTCGCTGAGCCATGGACAGTTTCTTGATCGCCATGGCCATAGCGTGCACTACAGGGCGGATTCAATGATGCCCACAAGGGGCCAAAACCTCGCTGTCTGTGGATAATTTTCAGACTGTGGATAACTGCAGAACGCCACGTCGCCTTTGCCTTATGGCTACTGCGCGGCATGACTACTGCGCGGCCTGGCCAATGCAAGTTAGTGACTGCGTTTATGACAAAAATGGCACGAAAAATGGCTTGAAAGTGTCATAAACTCATACAGTTTCACATTTGCAGCCTGTAACTTTTTCTACATAACCCTCAACATTGGGCAAAAAGGGGCGACGCCCCGCGCCGGGGGGGGGGATTGGCGCGAGGCGTCTTTAACCGGCTCGGGGGGGGGATTGAGCCGGGGCGGCCTCGCAGTCTGTTTCTAAAAAGAACAAGAAGGGGCCAGCCACGTCCAAGTATTACATATCCCGAGGAATCTGCAAATACCTTTCAAAGGATTTAATGCCCAATATGTTCGATGTCACGTTTCCTCGATTAATCGCGCCCAGGAAATGCCGCGCCCCAATCGCCGCCAAGCCCCCACGACCGCCACCGCCCCAATCCCCCAGTCCCCACCCAGCAATTAAACACTCATAATGCTCTCCCCGAGCCCGACATCCATGGGTAAGCTCGGAGTCTATGAACACCGGCGAGAACAAGGCTTCAACAACGCCGCAGCCGCGCGCTTCTACGGACACACGCATCGTGGAAGGTGCCTCCGCCACCGCTGGCTCTCGCGTCGCTGCGTTCTTTGACCTGGATAAAACCATTATTGCCAAGAGCTCGGCATATGCGTTCAACAAGCAATTCCTCGAGCGCGGCATCATTTCGCCGACAGACATGCTGCAAATGGCGCTCAGCCATGCCCTGTACATGTCGCAGGGGCATGATGAGGCGCAAATGGAGGCCACCCGCGAGCAGTTTTCCGCCCTTATCGCTGGTCACAGTGCCAGGGAGCTGCGCCAGGTCGCCATCGAAACCCTAGAGCAGAACATCACGCCGTACATCTACGCCGAGGCATTGGAGCTCATTCGTGAACACCGCGCGCAGGGGCATCAGGTGTTTATTATCTCGGCATCGGCTCGACAGATTGTTGAGCCCATTGCGCAGGCGCTCGGTGTCTACAACGTGGTGGCCACCGAGCTGGAGGTCCGCGATGGGCTCTTCACGGGTGAAACGGAGTTCTTCTGCCGAGGCGAAAACAAGGCTGTGCAGATGCGTCGGATAGCGGAAAAGCGCCAGTTCGACCTGGCCGAATGCTTCGCATACTCGGATTCCATCACTGATGAGCCCATGCTGTCTGCAGTCGGCCATCCCGTCGTGGTCAATCCCGATCGCGCTCTGCGCAAGATTGCGACGGAACGTGAGTGGCCTGTGCGCCAATTCCGGAATCCCGTCCCGCTGTTTCGCGCGCCGTCGAAACGCAATGCTGCAATTCTTGCCGGCGTCACACTGGCGCTTGGCGCAGGTGCGACGCTGTTGGCACTGCGCAAAAACGACGACGAGCCAAAGGCCGACTAACCCACCATCCAGCAGCCGGCCCGCCTACACCGCTTCGGCGATACCGCGCGCTTCCACGGCACCGGCCTTCAGCCCCTCCAGGTGCAGCAGAATCCACGCACGAAGGCCATCGGCGCTTCCCGACGCGAACCCCTCTGCAGCCTCGACATACTCCTGGCGGTGGCGGGTCCAGTAGACCTCGGGCACGGCCAAGCCACGCGGATCCAGGCCGGTTGCGACAGTTGTCAGTCGCGAGGCGGCGCGGGCGATGATGCCGTTGTGGTACTCGAAGGGGCGCAGAGTCAGCAGCTCACCGTGCACAATCGCCGAGAGCACGCCAGCATGGATTTGGCTGCGGCCAGTGATGAAGTCACCGAGCACGTGCAGACGCTGCTCCTTCATCGCAGATGAGAGCTTGTCGTCACCGACCGGACGGCCGGCCTTCATCCGAGCCTCGGAACCGTCTTCAGTTTCACCTGCGGGCGATGCGTTCAACGCAAACTTGGCCAGCACCTGCTGCGGAGCGCGCTGCCACACGCGGGTGGTCTCACCAATTGACTCCGGGGAAATGGTGTCGGCAACCCGCAGGGCTGCTGCGAGTACGGGGTCGGTGATGTTGCCGTCGTCGGGAAGCGATGGCTCGCCGCCTTCTAGCCACGCCGATGCCCGAGCGCCACGCAGGACCGACTCGGAGCCGGTGACGTTGTGCTTGCGCAGGTTGGCCTTGTGCCTATGGACGGCCTGGATAGCCTTGGCCGCGACATCAGCCGCGTGCGCAACGCCGTCGAGCTGCCACAGGGGCGCGAGGGGGTCCTTGGGGTCAAGCTGCGGAATAGCAGCGGCGGGAGCACTGTCAGCGCCACCGGCACCCGATTCAGATGCCTTCGCCTGCGCTGCCTCACGCTCTGCGCGCTTCTTCGCCGACACGGAGGACACACCCAGGCTCATGCCAGCTAGGCCACCCTTTCCGACACCGGCGCCATTGCCGACACCGTTGCCAGCACCGGCGCCAATTCCATCGGCTCCACGCACGTTCTCAGGCTGATTGTTCATATCCCACACCCTAATTCTTCACCGCTAAGTAAGTGACAAACTTATATAGAAATGGTCAAAGATGAGAAAAACTTCAACGAGTTCTTGGCTTTTTCGCCCTTATGGCGCGCCCTACCCACAATCAGAGGTAGTATGGCAGTTTGTAACTGCAGTTTTAAAGTTTCAAACCATCTTTTCCAACCATCTGCGTAGGAGGAAGTACACGTGAGCAACGACGATACGAAGGGTCTCTTTACCGACGGCACCGAACCGCGTGTTACCGCTATCCCGCTGAGTGATGTGGATAGCAACGCATCGGGTGATGCTAGCGTCGGCCAGCTCGTGTCTAATGCTTCTTCGCAGATTTCCGCTCTGGTTCGCTCTGAGATTGAGCTGGCCAAGGCCGAAATTGCTGGCGAGGCTAAGAAGGGCGCAGTTGGCGGTGGCTTCTTCGCGGTTGCCGGCGTCGTCGCACTGTACTCCTCGTTCTTCTTTTTCTTCTTCCTCGGCTGGCTGCTGGATGTTTGGCTGCCAACCTGGGCTGCGTTCCTCATCGTTTTCGTTCTGATGCTGGTCATCGCCGGTGTTGCAGCACTGCTGGGTCTGAAGAAGGTCAAGTCGATCCGCAAGCCGGAGAAGACCATCGAGTCGATGCAGGAGCTGAAGGGGGTCGTGCCGTCGGGGTCGGCGAAGAAGTCTTCGCAGTCGAACGGTATGTACACCTAAAGGCTTAAAAGAAATTGGGCGGGACTTGTTGGTCTCGCCCTTTTGTCTTATTCAGTCCCGGTTTAAGCCCTTCGGAAAAGGTATTTTCCCCTCATGACCTCCCTCAGCGATTCTCTCACTGGCCCCTGGCGTCATCGTCTCATTCACGTCCGCGGCCAGCGCCTACACATCGCCGAGTGCGGCCGCCCCTCCGATCCGCTCGTGTTGTTTATTCACGGCTCGACTGGCGGTTGGTTTGAATGGCGCGAGGTTTTGCCAATGCTTAACGACGACTCGGGAGACCCCCTCCCCGTGCACGCTGTGGCTATTTCTATGCGTGGCTACGGTCAGTCCGACCGAACACCGCATGGCTATGATCCGTTTGAGGCGGCCCAGGACATCGCCTCGTCGATTCGCTCGTTGGGGCACTCGACTGCACTGCTGGTCTGTCAGGGGTTCGGCACGTGGGTGGCATGGACGCTGGCCTCGCGGCAGCCGAACCTTGTTGCCGGAATTATTGGTTGTGGTGCTGCACATCCGAAGGTGTGGCTCAACCAGTTGAAGAGCCCGTGGTCGGAGGACTTCCGCAATAGCCTTGCCCCGCTGCTGCGCCGTTCGTGGTGGGACTCGCGGCCACGGGTACCGCAGTTGCGTCGCAGTAAGTTCAGCACGCAGGCGGCTGAGGCTCGCCAGCAGCGGCTTATTGACCGCATCGTGCGCGAGTCCATGTCCACCACCGGGCAAGGGTTTGCCGAGACCCCCGAGGGAAAACAGACCGCGGAACTCATGGCTGACAGCCTGGCCAGTGGGGCACTCCGCCCTGCACTGGCTCACATGAATTGGTGGACGCGACCGGCTCCGGCCGCTTTCCGCAAGTGGTTGGGCGCGATGGAGGGGTCGTCGAAAAGCGATGAGCACACGGTGCTGCTCGTCGGCGAGCAGGACACTCGTACCCCACGTGCGCTAGTGGAGCTCAGCTCGAGTCACGTGCGCGTTGTGCCGGATTGTGGGCACTTCCTGCCGGCAGAGAAACCTCAGGCTGTGGTGCAGGCAATCAGGGATCACCTGCACTGGTTGCCGGAGGGGTCTTAGACTCCGGCTCGGCTGGGGCTGGCGCGCCCCACACAACTTTCCGCTTACCCCGCCACGCACTCCTGCGTGCTGATGGCCCCGTAGTTATCCATCGCCTCATCAATGTGTGGTTGGACCTCGGCGTGCGTCAGCGCGTAACCAGTCTGGTCATTGTTCACACCGGCACCGAAGACCAAGCCCAGGATCTGGCCCTGTGGCGTAATCAGTGGTCCGCCCGAGTTGCCGTGGCGCACATCTGCCTTCAGAACATAGGACTGGCGCTCGTGGCGAGTCGACGAATAAATATCCGGGCCTCGAATAATGATGTTCTCCGTCACGCGTGCAGGCGTGGCTTTAAAGGGACCGGATTCGGGAAAGCCCAGCACTACCGCGTCATCGCCCAAACGAGCTTCCTGGTCCGCCCACTGCATGGGCTCCAGGGGTAGGTCGGTGGTTCGGAGCAGGGCGACGTCGTCAAGCGGATCGTAGTGCACGACGTTTGCGTCAGCCATGCCGACCACGGTTTCCAGCCGAACAGTGGTGGCGCCGGCGACAACATGCGCGTTGGTGAGAATCAGATCCGGTGCGATGACAAAGCCCGTGCCCTGCAGCAAGCGTTCGCACTGCGGGGCCTCGCCCAAGACGCGGACGATGGACGGTCGAATACTGTCGACGACACCTTGTGAAATCACATTGGGGTCGGCGGGTTCATCGGGGACGTTCTGCTTGTAGCCGAATGGCGGAGCGATGGCGGGCATTCCATCATCGCGGAGCTGACGGAGGATGCCACTGAAGCCGTCGCTCCATTCGTCGGGCGCGACCTGGTCAATGAGGTTCATGCCCTTGGACTCACGCACCCAGTCGGCAAACTGCCCAGGCACGGCGGTGGCCAGGGGTACGGCGATCATCCATGTCACTACCAGCGCCGTCACGGACTGCACGATGGCACCGAGGCTAGAATCCAGGCCGACAGCCAACGGCGAGCGAATGGTATTCCGCAGCGACTGCCCTGCCACTGTTCCCACCGCATGACCAATCAACGCCAACAGAATCACCGTGCCGAGGCCCAGAAGAACCTTTCCCGACTGGTTCTCGACCTGCGCCATAGCTAGCGGCGCCAAGGGCACACCAATGACCAAGCCCAGGACAACGCCCAAAATGGCCATAATCGACGAGACGGCGCCCTGCTGCCAGCCGACGATAAGCGCGAAAATGAAGACCGCCAGCAGCGCAACGTCAAACACAGCGATTGCAGGCATCATCGTCGGCCTCCCTTCAGTACGGACAGTTTTTCACCATTAGCGGAACGCGCGAGCACCGGCAAAAGTTTCTGCACGTTGGTGTCGTCCCACGGTTCCGACCAGCCGGCCACGTCTAGCAAGTAGGACAGCACGCCGCCGGTAAAGCCCCAAACGACGAAGTCACCAACCTTAAATGCCGGTCCTGTCCAGCCGTGATAGCCCAGCATCATGCGGTTGTCCGGATTCGTCAGGTGGCTAATTGGCACATTGAGCACCGATTCCGTCTCTGCAGGGTCGACCACACGCAGCGGATGCGGTGCATGCCAATACGCCAACACCGGATTCACCGCGAAGCCAGTCCGCGAAATGTCAATCGAGTCCAGCACCCGCACCGGTGTCACCGTCTCTCGGTTCAGGCCGGTTTCTTCCTCGGCTTCACGCAGCGCGGTATCGATTTCATCCACGTCCTCGGGATCGACACGACCGCCCGGAAAAGCCATCTGGCCTGCATGCTTACGCAGGGTTGTCGCCCTGTGCGTAAGTACCACGCTGGCATCCTCCGGCCGTTGGTGCGCCTCCGCATCACCGCTGATCAGCACCAACACCGCCGACCGCGCCGGATTCCGCAACGGTTCCTCCTGCGTCGAAGAGTCTCGCCGCAACTTCGCAAACGCACGCTTCACGCTTGACGACGAAGCGGAGCGGCCGGCCACCTGCTGCTCCGAGTGGCCTGTTGTGGCGTGGCTGGCGCTGCTGGCATGGCTGGTGCTGGCGTGGCTGGCGTGGCTGGCGCTGCTGGCGTGACCTGCCGCGTCGTGATCAGCGCTGACCAGGTGCGGCGGCAAACTATTGGTCAACCACTTCGGCAGATACAGCCCCGAGCTTGCGTCACGATTCCACGACTGTCCCTGAGTCACTTCAATGCACCTCGCACGAGGTCAGTAATCTGCTGCGCATCGGTGAATTCACCAGGATGAATGGTCGCCACCGTGCCATCTGCCTTAAACACCACGGTGATGGGCACAACTCGCGGTAGATTCAACGCTGGTCCGACCACGTCGACCGTGTCCGAGTAGGTCGGTAGCTTTACTCCGATTTCCTGCAGGAAGGCCTGGCCACGCCCCGCCTCGCGAGCCGCATGCACCGTCGCCACCTGCACGTCCGGATTGTCCTTGGCCCATTGCTCAATAAGCGGTAGCTCTTGGCGACACGGCGCACAGTTCCACGCCCAGACATTAAGCACTGTCGGCTTGCCCTCGACGACCTGCCCCATGTCCACCAGCTCCGCTTGCCCAACCTCGTTGTCCTGGCCTGCCGAGCCTCCCGACTCCGCCAACAGCGGCAAGCGCACACCGGTCAGCGAGCCACTACCCGCTACCGCCGCGATCTCATCCTTCGACATCGCTGGCGCTGCCGGTGCACCATCCACTTCACCATCACTGCCAGCGCCATCACCGTTGCCAGCGCCATCCGTACCGACACTCACACCAGATCCAGTCCCACCACCGTCGGCCTCGTCATTGCCACCAGTGGTATTCACAATCGCGAAAATCACCAGACCCACAATGCTAATTCCCGCGATGAGCAGCGTAATCAGCGATGCCGAACGGTTAACGTCCGCCTGCCGATCCTCATAGTGGCCACCATTGTGACTATGACCGCCCTGCTCATTCACGAAAAGTGCTCCTCGACTAGTCCTGTGTCGCTGTGGTGTTGCGCGCGCTATCCCCGTCGTCAAGCGCGGAAAGTTCCTCCCCACTGTAGCCGTCATTAAGACCGGCCAGGTAGAGAAGCCATTCCCTGTCGTCTGACTTAATCAACTTCTCCGCAGTCTCCGGCTCCGCCGGACCCGCGATGCCGTACGACGGGCAATCCGCCGCCAAGAAGCACGCCCCGCACGCCGCCCGGCGCGAATGGCACACCCGGCGACCGTGGAAAATCAGCCGATGCGAAAACCACGTCCACTCCGCGCGCGGCAGCACCTCCATCATCTCGTGCTCCACGCGCACCGGATCTTCCTGCTCCGTGAGGCCCATGCGCCGCACCAGACGCCCAAAATGCGTATCGACCGTCAAACCCGGCACCCCAAAAGCATTCCCCAACACCACATTTGCCGTCTTTCGCCCCACGCCCGGCAGCTTCACCAGCTCCTCCAACGTGCCCGGCACCTCGCCGCCGTGCTGCTCCATCACCCCCTGCGCAAAGCCGATAATGTTCGCAGCCTTATTCCTATAGAAACCCGTCGGCCGAACGAGCTCCTCGACCTCCTCCTGATTCGCAACCGCCAAATCGGCAGGGGTGGGGTACCTAGCGAACAGCGCCGGCGTGGTCATATTCACCCGCACGTCCGTACACTGCGCCGACAGAATCGTCGCCACCGCGAGCTCATACGAATTACGAAAGTCCAGCTCACAGTGAGCATTCGGGTATGCCACCGCCAGCGTGCGGTTAATCCGCCGCGCGCGCCGCACCATACCCAGGCGCGTCTCCTTCCCTCGCGCCGCCGGATGCGCCCCCACCGCCCGACGCTTCTTCGACGTCAGGGATCCCTGCGGGTGCGTGGGCTGGGGTTTGTTTATCTGGTGCGTGCTTAACGACGATGCCTTGCCAGTCGTATCCATGGTCGTAGTGTATCGGCTACCCCGGATTGCAATTCGCGTGCGCACCTTTCGCGGGCCGAATCTTTAGATTCGTCCGGGATGCGGATGGAACCGGTAGCAGCTCGGGCATATTCGGTCAAAAACCAAAGAAGTCATGCCCCACCACATCTTGGAACACCGTTAGCGAATTATTAGTTATAAATACACAGTTCAGCGGCTTTTCACCAGAATTCCCCACAGGCGCAGTGGCTCTTTTGCTACAGTGGTGTTTATCACATCTTGGTGACGGCGTAGTTTTGGGATGCATCTGTAGAGGCGTTTTGTCGTGAAATTCGCCCAGGGATGAACCTGCCTTGAAAGCTGGCAGCGGCGTTACCGGGAAAGACCGAAAGTAGTGGGACTAGTGGGACGGGGCAGTTTCTCTTCCTGTTTGGCCACTGCAATCTGTAGTCGAGTGCTAATTTGGCGGCTGCTGGCCTGTATTTACGGTGGTTAGTGGCCCAAGACAGGAGAATTTTACCGTGGATGACGTCAAGGAGATTCTCTCCCGGGCCGGTGTATTTCAGGGAGTCGACCAGGAGGCTGTGCAGGCCTTGCTCGGCGAGCTCGAGACGGTTCGCTTCCCGCGTGGAACCACCATCTTCAATGAGGGAGAGCCGGGCGATCGGCTCTACATCATTATTGATGGCAAGGTGAAGCTGGCTCGTCGCTCAGCCGACGGTCGTGAAAACCTGTTGACCATCATGGGCCCATCCGACATGTTCGGCGAGCTCTCCATCTTCGACCCGGGCCCGCGCACCTCTTCGGCGGTCTGCGTCACCGAAGTTTCCGCCGCGTCCATGAGTGCCGATCAGCTGCAGGAATGGGTTGGTTCACACCCTGATGTTCCAGCTCAGCTGCTGCGCATGCTGGCCCGCCGTCTGCGCCGCACCAACAATTCACTGGCTGACCTCATTTTCACCGACGTCCCAGGTCGCGTTGCTAAGTCCCTGCTTCAGCTGGCCAATCGCTTCGGTGTTCAGGAAGGTTCTGCTCTCCGCGTGAACCACGACCTGACTCAGGAGGAAATCGCACAGCTCGTCGGTGCCTCCCGAGAGACCGTTAACAAGGCTCTGGCAGAGTTCGCGCACCGCGGCTGGATCCGCCTTGAGGGCAAGTCCGTGCTCATCTCCGATACGGAGCGTTTGGCTCGACGCGCACGTTAGCTTGTTGCGCACGTTAGCTTGTGGCGCACGTTAGCTTGTGGCGCTTGTGGCGCTGCCCAAACGACTCACATCCCGCAGCCTCTGCTTTTGGATCCTCGGTTCCCGTAGGAGCACATGAAACGCATGAGGCTCGCGGGATTTTTGTTGTCTTCCCCCGCTGGCCTGCCATGCTGACCTGGCATGCTGACCTGGCATGCCGGCCAAGTTTGGCGCACTTATCGACGCTTTTCTGCCACTTATCGATGCTTTCCCGGCACCTATCGATGCACCATTCACCGATTTCTCCTTGCATCAATCACTTATCGATGCGCTGTTCACTTGTGCGCGCGCTATAGCTCATCGACAAGTGGATACCTCATCGATAAGTGATTGAGCTGGCCCCGACGAGGCCAACCCACCCAACCGGCACTAGCCCACCCCAACTAGCACTAGCCCAAACAAAAAGCGCGCAACCCGCAAAACTGCAGGTCACACGCTCTTTTCATGCGGTGAGTCAAGCTCAGCTTCACTCAAGCTCGGCTTCAGCCAAGCCTCAATTAAGCTCAGCCCAGACCAGCCCAGCAACTGGCCAAAACCCAAGCCGAAGCCGAAGCCCAGCAACTACTCCCCGTGATCGCGCAGGTAGCGCAGGGTCACACGCGTCGACTGCTCAGCAGCATGACGCAGCACCGGATCGACATCGGTGTAAATCTCATCCACAATCTGGTCCACCGTAGCTTCGTCACCCAGCTTGGCAACGGCATCCTTCACCTGCTGCAGGCGCAGCTTACGACGCTCAATGTACTTCTGCGTCATTACAGTGATGTCCGGCAGGTCAGCACCATGACCAGGCAGCAGACGAACACCCTTGCCGCGCGAATCCAGCATTTTCAGGGTTTCCATGTACTTACCCAGGTCGCCGTCGGTCTCCGAAATCATAGTGGTGTGGCGGCCAGCGATCGTGTCACCGGTAACGATGCCTTCAACATCGTCCTCGCCATCACCAGTGTGGATGAAGAAGCAGACGGAATCAGCGGTATGACCAGGGGTTGCCACGACCTCAATCTGCGGAGTCACTCCGTCGAGGACGATACGTTCGCCGTCGACAAGCGGATCCTGACCTCCCGCGCAGTACTGAGACTCCAGCTCACGAATCGGCGCGCCGGTGAGCTGGCGGAAACGTGCGGCGCCATCAGCATGGTCGCCATGACGGTGCGTCAGCAGAATCAACGCAACGTCGCCGGCATAGCGCTGGAGGACGTTCAGGTGTCCCTCGTCCTCCGGGCCCGGATCGATGACAATGCTGCGGCTATCCCCCTCAGCCTTAATAACGTAGGAGTTCGTACCCTCCAGCGAAGAGTAGCTGGGGTTCGGGCACAGAACGACGCCCACAGACTGAGAAATCTGACGCAGTTGGCTATACGCAGGATGCTCCATGTCCTCTATCCTACGTGGTTGCGCAATCCGGGGAGCGCGCCACGTCGTCCAATTCGGCTCATTTGGGTGTAAGCACGCTTTACGACGCCCCGGAGAACGCAACATTCCCGCTGTTCACGGCAGCAAACACAGCAGCTACTGGGCTACTTCAACGATGATCTCGACTTCCACGGGAGCGTCCAGCGGAAGCTGATTCACACCCACTGCCGAGCGAGCGTGCTGGCCGCGTTCGCCAAAGACGTCGCCGAAGAGTTCCGAGGCTCCATTGATAACGCCCGGTTGACCAGTGAATCCGGCGGCGGAGTTGACGAAGCCGACGACCTTCACGATGCGGGTGACGTTGTCCAGGCCAACCTCAGCATCGACTGCGGCCAAAGCGTTGAGGGCGCAGGTGCGGGCTGCCTCCTTGGCCTCCTCAGCAGTGACTTCTGAGCCGACGTGGCCGACGTGGGTGAGCTCGCCGTTAACGAATGGGAGCTGACCGGAGGTGAAAACGAGGTTGCCCGTGCGCGTTGCGGGTACGTAGGCCGCAACTGGCGCGGCAACTGCAGGCAGGGTAAGCCCCAGGTCCTCGAGGGCCTGGGAAGGAGTGCGAGATTCAGAGTTGCTCATTTAAGTTAAGCCTTTCCACGGCGGCTAGGGCCGGGCGAATAAAGCCGGCCAAAGAAAGATGGCAGCCAACCGTGAGTCAGCTGCCAATCGAAAGCACAACCGCCGTTGTTAGTTAGGTACTAGACACCGAGGTAATTAGTCAGTCTTCGGGCGCTTGAAGTAACCAACGTGGTTTTCGCCGGTCGGGCCCGGGAGAACGGTGACGAGTTCCCAGCCGTCCTCACCAAAGTTGTCCAGGATGGCCTTGGTGTTGTGAATGAGCAGCGGTGCGGTGAAGTATTCCCATTTAGTAGTCATGGAAGCTACTTTATCTGTCCCCCAGCCTCGCGCGCTGGGGGTTCAATTTTACTTCGGTTTTACTTGGTACTTAGCCAGCTGTCCGCCAGTCCGGCGGCTTTACTTGGCCAGCTTTGCCTTGCGCTGAGCTGCGTACTGCTCAGCGTAGAAGTCGGCCCACGAAGTAATTTCCGGGTGCTCGCGCAGCATTGCGCGGCGCTGACGCTCGGTCAGGCCACCCCAGACGCCGAACTCGACGCGGTTATCCAGAGCGTCGGCACGGCACTGCAGAACCACTGGGCAGTGGCGGCAGATAACTGCGGCTTCGCGCTGTGCGGCGCCGCGAACGAACAACTTATCCGGGTCAATATCGCGGCACTTAGCGCGCGGGACCCACTCCTGACGATCGCGGAAGCTCTCTACACCGAGCTCGTAGTCTGGCGTAGTAGCAGTGCGGTTGCGATCGGGAATCGTGGCGGTCATTGTAGCCTCCTCGTGCCTGCGATTTTCGTTATTTCGAAATAGTTTCAACTAAATAGTGCTGAAATTTTGTTGTAAGTCTATTCACACCACCCAAATAATGTCGATTGGGTCACACTGGGAGGGTGGACGTGGCGCAGCTCTAAATACAACAATGCAGGTGGGGCAACTTTTTCCAACAAAAGCACGGGGGTGATTTGCGTCACTATGAAAATCTTTTTCCGGAAACCACCACACGACGAGTTGCCCGGTATTGTAAGGGCGCTCGTAGCACTCCGCCCCCGCTCGCCAGGCGTTTTTCTGGGCTCGCCGGGCATGCCTCTAGGCGGATTTTCGAAAACTCACTTCGGCTCAATCCGCCCTACCTTGTAGTGTGATTGCTGTGAATAAAGGTTCGACGCTGTTCAAGCTCTCCGTTGCCACTGTGTTGGCTGCGTTGATTGTGGCCAGCGCCCTCTTTCCTCTTGTGGGCGGCTCGGCCTACCTCGTCGCGCGCACGGCTGATGAATTCGCGTCGGCGTCGCGGTCGGTGATTTCTAAGGACGCACCGGGGGTCACCACTATTACGGATCGTAATGATCAGCCAATTGCGTGGCTCTATGATCAGCGGCGGTTTAATGTGCCGTCGGAACGTATCTCGCCAGCTATGAAGGATGCGCTGGTCAGCGTGGAAGATAGGCGCTTTTATGAGCACTCTGGTGTGGACTGGAAGGGTACTGCTCGTGCGGCGGTAAAGAACTTCATGTCCCAGTCGGTGCAGGAAGGCGCCTCCACAATCGAGCAGCAGTTGATTAAGAACCACACGCTGCTGGTGGACGCAGAGTCGGAGTCGGAGCGCCGCGCTGCTACTGCCACGGATTATGGTCGCAAGATCCGCGAGATTCGCATCGCGTTGGATCTGGAAGATGAGCTGACGAAAGACGAGATTCTGACTAAGTACCTGAACTTGGTCCCCTTCGGCAATGGCGCGTTCGGCGTGGAAGCTGCAGCTCAGACATACTTTGGCATTCCCGCGTCCGATCTGAATGTCCCGCAGGCCGCTCTGCTCGCGGGCATGGTTCAGCAGTCCTCCGGGCTCGATCCGTATACAAATCCGGAAGGTGCGCATGCACGGCGTAACGACGTGCTTGCGGCCATGGAATCCACGGGGGCAATTGGCCCGCAGGAGGCTCAGGACGCCAAGGCAGCTGATCTCGGCATCCTTCCGGAGCCTCAGCGCCTGCCGCAGGGCTGTATCGCGGCGGGCGATCGGGGTTTCTTCTGTGATTATGTGGTCTCCTACTTGGAGAACCACGGTATTGAGACCGAGAAGCTCAAGCGCGGTGGCTTCCATGTGAAGACCACACTGGACCCGCGTGTGCAGGACAGCGTGCAGGAGTCTCTGCGTCAGCAGGCGTCACCGACTGCGGATGGCGCAGCCGAGGTTATGAGTTTGCTTGAGCCTGGGGATGACTCCAGGAAGTTGCTCGCGATGGCGTCGTCACGCGTATACGGCCTCGATGCGGAACAAATGCAGACCGTGCAGCCGCAGCCATTTACGCCGGTGGGCAATGGCGCGGGCTCGATTTTTAAGATTTTCGCGGCGACGTCGGCGGTGGAAAAGGG
This sequence comes from Corynebacterium sp. MSK047, assembly GCF_030232285.1. NCBI lineage: Bacteria > Bacillati > Actinomycetota > Actinomycetes > Mycobacteriales > Corynebacteriaceae > Corynebacterium > Corynebacterium sp. MSK047. The sequence goes on from NZ_JASPJI010000002.1 coordinate 120,844, forward strand.
GCTGGGTATTGACACCAACTTCCCGGTGCCGCGTCGTTATGAGGCCTCCGGGCTGGGCACCGGTGGCGCAGAGGGCTGCCCGCCGGGCCTGTACTGCGTGGAGAACGTAGGTAGTTTCCCGCCGTCGATGTCGCTGCGTGAGACGCTCGCACGGTCGCCGAATACTCCTTTTATTCAGATTTCGGAGCTGGTCGGCGTCGATGGCGTGATGGACATGGCGGTACGCCTGGGCATGCGCTCATACACGGAGCCGGGCAGTTTTGATGGTGAGTCCTCGGTGGCGGACTATGTCTCGGAGCATAAGCTCGGCTCGTTCGTGCTGGGTCCGACGCCGGTGAATAACCTTGAGCTGTCCAATGTCGCTGCCACCCTGGCCAGCAATGGCCGCTGGTGCGAGCCCTCTCCAATTGAGTCGATCACGGACTCCAAGGGCAATGCGGTCAAGCTGAATGTGCCACCGTGCGAACAGGCAGTGGAGCCGGGTGTCGCGCACGCGATTGCTAATGCGCTCAGCAATGACGCCACCGATGGCACCGCGAAGGATGCCGCGAAAGAGCTGAATTGGGAAGGTCCAGTCGCGGCTAAGACCGGTACCACCGAGTCGAACCAGTCCGCGGCATTCCTGGGCTTCACCGGCGGCCTGGCCGGATCGGTGTACGCCTACAACGACACCCCGACTGTCACGGAGCTGTGCACGTCGCCGCTGCGCCAGTGCCCGAACGGCAACCTCTTTGGTGGTCGCGAGCCCGCGCGGACATGGTTCGGCGCAGTCGGCCCGGTCATCGAGGACTATGGCGGAAAGAACCTCCCACCACTGGATTCGGACTACGGACTGGGTACCTCTATCACCCAAATGCCGAATGTGGTGGGCATGCAGAAGGCCGAGGCCCGGGAGACCCTTAAGAAGGCCGGCTACAAGGTAGAGGAACGCACAGTCTCCCTCACCGGCGAGTCGCGCGGAATCGTGGTCGGGTTGGATCAGCCGCCGCTACTACTCAAGGGTGGCACCGTCACGATCCGCGTGGCCGATGGCACCCGCCGTCCGACCCCGCCACCAGCGCCGTCGCCGCGGCCGGACTCGACGACGTCCCGGCCGGATCCGCTACCGCAGTTCCCTCGCCCGAACACTCCGCCAGCGCCGAGCTTGCGGGATCTGATTCCGCTGCTGCCGTTCTAGTCCGCTTTAGTTCGCTCTGGGAGGCAGCTCCAACCCGCGCCAAAGAAACAGCTCCAACGCTTATCGCCGAAAAAGGAAAACGGCGAAAGGTCGCGCTAGCCCTGCAGGGCAGCCTTAACGGCCTCGGAAAGCCGCTTGCCATCGACCTGGCCAGCGGCCTTTTCCTTAGCCACCTTCATAACCTGGCCCATAATCTTCATGCTCGGCGCATCATCGCCAGCAACCTCGGCCACGGATTCCGCAACGAGGTTCTTCACGGCGTCGTCGTCAAGCTGTTCCGGCTGGTAGCGGGCGAAAACCTCTGCTTCGGCGAGCTCGGCGTCGGCAAGCTCCTGGCGGCCGTTCTCGGCGTACATCTCAGCGGACTCGCGACGCTTCTTGACCTCCCGCTCAATCACACGCAGCACCTCTTCATCGGTGAGCTCGTGCTTGGAGCCGGAAACCTCCTCGGTCTGGATGGCGGCCTTCAGCATGCGTAGCGCCGCGACGGTTTCCTTGTCGCGGGCCTTCATTGCGGCGGTCATATCGGAGACAATTGTGTTCTTCAGTTCACTCATACGCCCTAGATTACCGCTGTAGTTGATAGTGTCTCTGTCATGACATCGCGCGCTTTTTCCAACCGAATTCTGCGGTCTGCCGCAGCTCTCGCCACGCTCGGCTTGACGACGTTCATCTACGCGAACCAAATCGAATTGCGCGCATTTAAACTCCACCGTGTGCAAGTTCCCGTGCTGGCACCCGGCACGCTCGCCCGGGCGGGAAAGCGCGAGGGTGAGCCTTTCCGGATTCTGCATGTCTCCGACTTCCACATGATCCCCGACCAGAAGCTGAAGCAGAAGTGGGTTGCCAGCCTCGATGCTCTGAACCCTGACCTGGTGATTAATACCGGCGACAACCTGGGCAGTGACAAGGCCGTTCCCAGTGTCCTCGCAGCGCTCGGCCCCCTGCTGAACCGTCCGGGTGCCTTCGTGTTCGGTACGAATGACTACTTCGCGCCACGGCCTGTCAATCCGCTGAAGTACCTGACGGGCAAGAAGCGCAAGCCCTCACGCGTCGAACTGCCGTGGCGCGGCATGCGCGCTGCGTTTATCGAACACGGTTGGCAGGATGCCACCCATGCCCGGCTGGAGTTTGTGGCGGGTGGCGTGAAGGTGGCGCTGTCCGGTGTGGATGACCCTCATCACGAGTTGGAGGACTATTCGCAGATTGCCGGTGCCCCGAATGCGGATGCCGACATCGCTATCGGCCTGTCGCACTCGCCGGAGCCACACGTGTTGGATTCTTTTGCGGAAGACGGCTACGACCTGGTGCTTTCTGGCCACACACACGGTGGCCAGGTGTGCCTGCCCGGCGGGAAGGCCATTGTGACCAACTGCGGTATCGACCGCTCGCGGGCCTCGGGGTTGTCGCGCTGGACCGAGAAGACGTGGCTGCATGTCTCCAATGGCCTTGGCACTTCCCCTTACGCTCCGGTGCGCTTGTTCTGCCGCCCATCCGCGACCTTGATCGAGGTTGTGGAGCGGGATTCGTAGTTCGTAGTCCGTCGGGGTGCAGTTCGTAGTTTGTAAGGGCGCGGCGGAGACCGCGGCTTTTTCCCACAGCCCGTTAAGCAGGCGTTTTGCATTCTGACTCAGCGTCGGGCTAAAGTAAGTCCTCGCAAGCACAGCACTGAGACGTATGTTCCCAGTTCGTGTCTGCGGCCTCGGGGTATGGCGCAGCTTGGTAGCGCGCTTCGTTCGGGACGAAGAGGCCGTGGGTTCAAATCCCGCTACCCCGACCAAGTAGAAACCCTCTCTCACCTGGAGTTATCCGGGCGAGGGAGGGTTTCGTCGTTGGCTGCTGAACCCTACTTTTTGCCGCGGTTCAGGGTTGATAGCCAAAGAGTGCGTCCAGTTCTCAAGGTAGCGACTAGTCAGGCCCCAACTGCGGCAGCACCACAGCCCGGAGTTACGTGGCAAAACTGTCAACCCGAAAACTCCGGGGCTGCAAATGTGAAACTGTGTGAGTTTATGACACTTTCAAGCCATTTTTCGGGCCATTTTTGTCATAAACCTAGTCAGTAACTCGCGTCAATCCAACGCCACCAGTCATAAACGCAGTCAGTAACTAGGATCGACGCGCCGTCCATCACTCGTTCCTATGTATTTTTACTACTGGATTCACAGAGCCTTTCCCCGCTCCCCCAAATGCCCCTTTCACCCCGCGTGAAGCATTTTCGTGGCTGTTAGTCTGTAGAAGTACGAACCTTTTTAACAGCAATGTGAAAGTAGCCCCCAAAGTGACGCACCTGGCAGCAGCTCTGGCATCAGCCAGCTCCTTTACAGCCAGTCCGCCGTCGGCGACCGCACCACCAGACCAGACATTGGCTTCTGAGTTTGCGTCCGGCGGCGTATCGGCAACATTGAATTCTTTAGATTCCGTTCTTTCTGCCCCGGCAACGATTACCGCCCAAGCAAGCAGCTCCGCAGAGCACGCAACAACGCTCGCAGCTCAAACAGTCCAAGCAGTCCAAGCCACCCAAGCAGCCCAAGCTGCCCAAACCTCCACCAACAGCCTGACCCTCCTTTCGGTCCCGCTGTTGGTTGCGGTTGCCCTGGCGCTGACCCCGCTGTTTGTGAAGCTCCTTGGTCGTCACGCAGGCTGGCCCATCGTCGCGTTTTTTCTCGCGTCGGTGGTCCAGCTTTCGCGTGTAACGGGCGATATTCTCGACGGCACCACCTTCACCTGGTCCCGCGTCTGGTCCCCGGAACTGAACGCGGCGTTTGCGCTGAAGCTCGATCCCCTCTCCATGGTGTTCAGCTTCTTGGCGCTGTTGGTGGGCTCGATAGTCTTCATCTACTCCACCGCGTATTTGCCGCCGAAGAAATCCGCGATGAGCTTCTACGTCCTGATGACGGCGTTCATGCTGGCGGTTTTGCTCCTCGTGCTTGCCGACGACATCATGCTCCTCTTCATCGGGTGGGAGCTGGTCTCGATGGCGTCGTTCCTGCTCATTGCGAGGTCGGGCTCGTCGGGCGAGCTGGGCTCGTTGCGCACACTCCTGCTGACCTTCACCGGTGGCCTGCTGCTTCTGGCCGCCCTCGGCGGTGCGGTGTGGCTAACCGGTTCCACGAATCTCACCGAGGTTTTGGCTTCGCCTGAGTGGGAGGCCAACCCGGCAGCGCGCAGCCTCATTGCCGCGCTGGTGGCCCTGGGCGCTTTCACGAAGGCAGCTCAGTTCCCCTTCCACGCCTGGCTTCCAGAGGCCATGGCGGCGGCAACTCCCGTCTCGGCTTTCTTGCACGCTGCGGCCGTCGTCAAGGCAGGCGTTTACCTGCTGATGCGTTTTTCCACGGTCTTCGCGGACGTGCGCGTGTGGCAGTTGCTGCTGATCGTCATGGGTATGTGGACGGCTGTTGCCACGGCCTACTTTGCGCTGCAGCAGACTGACCTGAAGAAGCTGATTGCGTACTCGACGGTCTCGCAGTTGGGTTGGATTGTCGCCACGATTGGTGTGGGCACGAAGTTCGCGATTATGGCTGCGGTTGTGCACACCATTGCGCACGCGATGTTTAAGTCTTCGCTGTTCATGATGGCTGGTGTGGTTGATCACCAGGCAGGCACGCGCGATATTCGTCGCCTCGGTCCGCTGTGGAAGCAGATGCCGTGGAGCTTTGGCTCGATGATTTTCGGTGCGGCATCGATGGCGGCAATTCCGCCGTTCTTCGGCTTCATGTCGAAGGAAGGCATGCTGACCGCATTCGAAGGTGCGCCGCTCAGCAACACCGGTGTCGTCATTCTGCTGACGGTGGCGGCGATTGGTGCGATTGGTACTTTCGCGTACTCGGCACGTTTGGTGTTCGGTGCGTTTGTGGATGGTCCGCGCAACGTGGACCACATCACTGAGGCTCCAATTTCGCTGTGGCTCCCGGCTGCCATCCCTGGCGTGCTTAGCCTTCCAGCCGCCTTCGCTGCCGGTGCGATTCTTAACCGCCCGCTGGACCGCGTGGCCGATACGGTCGGTCAGCTTCCGGCTGGCACGACTCAGGAATCGCACTTGAGCCTGTGGCACGGCGTGAATGTGCCGCTGATTATCTCTGTGATTGTGCTGGCTGTCGGCGTGGGCTTCATCTTCACTCGTGCCCGCGTAGGCGCCGTCATGGCAGACCGCAAGCTCTTCCCGTTCACTGGTGTGGAGGCAATCAACGCGTCGCTGAGCGTCTCGCAGCGTGTGGGGCGCGCGATGGGCAAGGTGGCGCGTTCGCATCAGCCATCGCGTCACCTGTTGCCGCTGCTTGGTTTGCTCGCGGTGTACGCCCTGGTTATTGCGATCGCTCCGGGTGTCGGGGGCGCTCCGGTGCTGCCGAAGATCGACGGCATCGATCACCTGACCGATCTGATTCCGCTGGTTGTTGTCGTGATTGGTGTGTGGGCCACGCTTCGGGCGAAGAACCGTTTGCAGGCGGCTGTGCTGCTCGGCGTCACCGGTGTTGGTGTCACGCTGCAGATTCTCCTGCTGGGCGCACCGGATGTGGCATTGACGCAGTTCATGGTGGAAATCCTGACTGTCGTGCTGATGATGCTGGTGCTGCGCTTCCAGCCGCGTGCGTTCTCTGAGACCTCGAAGAACCGCCGTGCCTCGGCGGCGGTTGTGGCAGTTGCCGTGGGCTTGGCTACGTTCGGCGCGGTGTGGTTCCTCACTGGCCGTCGTCAGATGCCTGAGGTCGCGCAGTGGTACATCGACAACACTGAGAAGGTCACGGGCGAAACCAACATTGTCAACGTGATCCTGGTTGAGTTCCGTGCTTTCGATACGATGGGGGAGCTGGCGGTTCTCGGTATGGCGGGTGTCGCGATGGCGGCGGTTGTCACGTCGATGCCTCGTTTCCCGCACCTGCTCGATCAGCCTTCCCCGCTTGCGGAGCCCGCTCTGAACTCCATCATGATGCGTTGGCTGGTCCGCTGGTTGGCTCCGCTTCTGTTCGCCCTGTCCGCTGTGGTTCTCTACCGCGGCGGTACCGCTCCGGGCGGCGGCTTCAACGCGGCGCTGATTGGTGCCGCTGCCGTCATGCTGATTTACCTGTCCAAGGACCGCGACGAGCTGGTCTTCGGCAAGAAGATCCCGGTGGCACTCAGTGCTGCGGGTGTCATCACGGCTATCGGCACGGGCTTCGTCGGATTCGCCAAGGGGTCGTTCTTGGCACCGCTGTACGGCGAGTTCCTGGGTCAGCACCTCACCACGGCATTGCTTTTCGACGTCGGCGTGTACCTGGCCGTCATCGGCATTGTGGCAACCGCGCTGAATCTCCTGGGCGGCCCGAACCGTCCTGGTGTGACCGGGTCGGACGATGTGATGCAGGATCTCTACTCAGACCGCTCGAGCTTGCGGGTGCCGCCGGAGATGGGCGTGTTCGCCTCAGAAGCGGAGAGCGCCTCCGCCCCCGCCCCAGCTAATGCCACCGTTGAGGAGGCTAAGAAGTGATTATCGCCATCATGGCTGCCGTCCTCGCAGGCGGTGGCACGTACCTGGTGCTACAACGCGGCATGCTGCGCACCATCATCGGTATGACTCTGATTTCCCATGCCGCCAACCTGATTATTTTGTCCACGGGTGTCGGCGCCTGGCGTGGCGAGCCGCTGCTGGGCAACGAGGCTACTGCGGGCGCTGGCGCTGCCGAGCAGATGGCTGACCCGCTGCCGCAGGCATTCGTGCTGACGGCCATCGTGATTACCATGGCCGTCACCGCGTTCATGCTGGCACTGTCTGGTTTGGGCCGCGATGACGACACTCGTATCCATGAGGACCGCGAGGCCATGCGACAGCTGTCGACCGCTGGCCGTCGTACAGGTAAGCACATTCCGGCTGACTCGGACTCCACGGTCACCGGCACCCCAGGGGTCTCTCCGGCTCCGAATAAGTTCCCGCGCGAGACCCCATTCGGCGGTGACGAGAAATGGTAGAAGCCTCTGCAATGTCTCCTTCAACTCTGTCTTCGCTACTGCCGCTGTTTGCGGCACTGCCGCTGATTCTGTCGGCGGTCGCAGCCATCCTGCCGAAGCTGTGGATGCGCGCGACGATGGGCATCGCCGTTCCGGCACTGTCGTCGCTGGCTGCGTTTTGGATGATGTTCTACGTCGCTGAAAACGGCCCGGTCGGCCACGGTGTGGGCGCGTTCCCCGGTGGTATCTCGATTCCTTTCTTGGCGGACACGTTCTCCATGCTGATGCTGGGTGTGGCCGCAGCTGTGGTTGCCATCGGTAACTGGTTCGCCCACGTCGCGGGTGAAAACACTTCGCGGTTCTTCCCCTCCCTGACACTGATGATGCTGTCCGGTATGTCGGGTGCTTTCCTGACTGCCGACCTGTTCAACTTCTTCGTGTTCATGGAGGTCATGCTGCTGCCCTCCTACGGCCTAATTGCGGTCACCGGTACCTGGCACCGCCTGGCTGCTGGTCGTAGCTTCGTGCTGGTCAACCTCTTGACCTCCACGGTGCTGCTGATTGGTGTCGCGCTGATTTACGGCTCGGCGGGCAATGTGAACATCGCAATGCTGGCGGACATGGCCAGTGAGGGCGGCCCTGGCGGCACGGGTGTGGTCGCACTCGGCATTGTCATCATTGCGCTGTGCGTGAAGGCTGGTTTGGTTCCGGCGCACACATGGCTGCCGAGGACGTACCCGTCGACAAGCCCTGCGGTGATGGCACTGTTCTCTGCGGTGCATACGAAGGTTGCGGTGTACATGCTCTTCCGCATTTACGTCGTGATTGTGGGCATGAATCCCTCCTGGCACTGGCCGATCATTATCATCATGGCGATCTCGATGCTGGTCGGCGCGTTTGCTGGGCTTGCGGAGAACACCATGCGTGAGGTGCTGGCCTACCAGATGGTCACGGGTATGCCGTTCATTCTGATTGTGCTGGCGTTCACGGACGCTAACGACGGGGGCGGCGCCAAGGCTGCCCTGGCTGCGGGTATTTTCTACGCAATCCACCACATGGTGACTGTCGGCGCCCTCATTCTGGGCTCCGGCGCGGTGGAAGAGACCTACGGTACGGGTACGCTCTCTAGGCTTTCGGGGCTTGCTCGCCGCGACCAGGCGGTTGCCTGGGTGATGGCGGCAATGAGTTTCTCCATTGTGGGCTTCCCACCGTTTTCCGGCGTGTGGGGCAAGGTGGGCATTGTCTTTGCCTCTGCCGCTACTGGCGATGCCCGCTCGATTGTTGCGATTACCGCAATCATCGTTGCCTCACTGGGCTCGCTGCTGGCCATGATTCGCCTGTGGCGCGCGGTCTTCTGGGGCCGACCCATGCAGGGCGTGGATGATTCGGTTCGTGTTCCGGGAACGCTGGTTGCGCCGTCCGCCATGCTGGCAATTGTTTCTGTGGCCATGTTCGTCGCGGTCGGCGCCGTCACTTGGGCGACCACCGGCGCGGCCGATGCGCTGCTGAATATTGATGGCTACCGCGAGGCGACTCTCGGCGGAGTTGAAAACGCCATCGGAGGTATTTACTGATGAAGTTTCTGCATGTTATCCGCTATTCCCTATGGCTGGTCTGGCAGGTTGTTGTGGCTGCGACGGACGTGGTGCTCGATACTCTGCGCCCGAACCAGAAGCAGCAGCCGGTGCTCATTGGACTGCCGCTGCGTGTGAAGTCTGACCTTGAGGTCACTCTCTTTGCTGAGTCCATCACCATGACCCCGGGCACGCTGGTCTGCGGCGTCCGTGAAACCGATGCGGGACGGTTGTTTATCATCCACGCGATCTTCGGTGCCGACCTGGACGCGCTGTACGACTCCCTCTACGACATGGAGGAGCACCTCGTCCCCCGCCTCCGCGATGTCCCCCGCCCGAAGGCGTTCGTCTTCGAGGAATACAACGCAGACCAGTTCATTGACCCGGATGCCGTCGTCGGTGTTGCCGCTGAGGTCGACCATGGTCTGCCACTGCCGGATGGCATTGCCTCCAATGGCGAAGACAAAGGAGCACGCTCATGAATGACACATTGATCGATCCCACCGCAGTACAGGTAATTAGCGGCATTGGCATTGCTCTGTGTTCAGTGGCGCTGCTTGTGGGCGTGGTGCTGATCTTCCGGGTCAAGGGCAATGTCTCACGCGCAGTGCTTTCCGACGCCGCCTTCTACCCCATGGTGGGAGTGTTCCTCACAACTGCCATGCTGCGGACTACGGCCATTACTTTCGATATTGCAATGCTGGCGGGCTTGCTTGGCATTTTGTCGACCGTGGGCCTGGCCCGAGTTATTTCCCGTGGCCGCCGCTAAGACCGATTAAGGACGAATCGCACTATGAGTATCGCTTCAATCCTTGTAACTATCTTGTTTGCCATGCTGGTCATTGGTGGATCTTTGTACCTGCTTCTGGCGGGTGTGGCCATGTGGCGCTCTAAAGATGCCCTGAGCCGGTTGAACCAGCTTTCGGCCGGAATCATGGTGGGCATCCCCGCGCTGGTGATTGCCAACTTGGTCTTAGAGGCCGACCAGGGCGATCTGACGTGGGGCAAAACCCTCACGGCCATTCTGGCCATTGTTGCTGTTCTGGTCGTCGCTACCGTCGCCTCCGAAGTACTTGGACGCGCGGTGCTGGGTGCCCGTGACGGCTCCGCTGAGGACTACGTCCCGGAGCGGTAGCTAGCGGCGCGGGAAACGTCCTGAACACACCGTTAGCGGCCAGTTTCACAGCGACCCCTCAGCGCGCTCCGACACCCCCTTTAGGCCACCCGGCCTACCCAAAAGGGGGTATATTTCCCCACACTTTTGGCCTCCCACAATGTGATGTACCTCTCATGGGCTATGGCCCGCTCGTTAACCCCGTTTATGCCCCTAAATTGAGCGGCAGTTTTTGCCATTTACTAATGTTTGGTTACCCTTACTTAGGGAACCCTTAATCATCATTTTTGATGAATTTGCCGTTTGCCTGCACCTTTGTGACACCAAGAACAAAACAATCAATGCAATCCCGGTAAATTTTAAGAAAACAACGCTTTTGTCATCCGATATTCAGGCAGAGGCCGGAGTCGTCACAGACACCACCAAACCGCCCTCTTTCCAATATTTTTAGGCGAATTTGAGCGAGCTTTGAGGGACGCAACCGACCGGAAGCGGATCGAGGCACTTATTTTTTCATTGCAGCCCCTTGCCCCATCGGTTAACTTAATTTCTGTGAGTTCGCCAAGAGCGACTCAAAATCTTTACCCCCGAGAACCTAAGGATTTTCTCATGTCCTGCTCCGCAGAAGATATCGCAACCATCCTCGAAGCCCTTCCGGCCGTCACCGTCGAGAGCCCGCTGCCGGCTTTCGAGCAGCTGGCTGGCAACGACGTCAACTTCGCTAACGTCGGTGGCGACCTGAACCTGCCGTTCGGTAACGACTTCCTGGACATCTCCGTCACCGACGACAACTCCACCCACGAGTCCACCACCGTCTCCGACTTCCTGAACCCGGAGACCACTGTCGACAAGTCCGATCAGCGTAAGTTCGAATTCCTGAACCCGCAGATTTCTGGCATCGGATCCAAAGGCTAAGCTCCCGGGCTTCATGGCAGGACAATAACTCTGCCAATCCTTGACACAATAAACCGCGAGTCTCTAATAAAGACTGCGGTTTATTGTTCAGTTAAAACCGATATTTTTCATTTCTTTACTGTCTAAAGGAACACCAAAAATGGACGTCACTCCTATCGTTGAGGTTCTGGAAGCAATGCCTTCCGGCCCGACCGTCAACGTCACCTTCGAGATTAACCCGACCATCGATGGTGATTTGACCCTCCTAGAAACCGGTGACTGGAACGCTCCGTTCGGCCGCGACTTCATGGACATCGGCATCACGAACGATCGGTCCACCCACAATGACAACTCCGCTAGCGGCGACGCTGTCAAGACTGACAGCGTTGCTGGGGCTGTCGAAAAGGGCAAAGAAGCTGCCGAGGCCGAGTCCGCCGAAGAGGCTGACGAGACTGCAGCTGCTCCAAAGTCGCTTTTCAGCCTGCCGGGCATCGGAGCCTAAAACAGCTCACACTTAGGGTTGTTCCTTAGCCGCCCAAACCGGGTCGGCGTGCAGGCAACCACCAAGCCCGTGGCTGTCATGCACAGACAGAATTATTAAATAAAGCGTTAGCCCTGCAGCTGGTCAAACCATCTGCAGGGCTAACGCTTTTCTATCTACTTTGAGCTACTGCGCGGCTGCTTTACTTCGTTGCCTTGAAGCGCTTTTCCACCTCGGCACCGAGCCAGGAATCAACGTTGGTCCAGTACTGGTAGACACGCTGCTCCACCTCTGGGGAAACACCCTGCATGGCGCCGACGATGTTGTTTGCCAAACGATCACGCTCGGCATCGTCCATCACGTTGCGGACAAGGTCGCCTGCCTGCGAGAAGTCATCATCCTCAGGGTGCTGCACGTAGGCGCCAGCGTAGAACTCTTCGCCCACGCTCTCCCACTGACCAAAGGCACCAGCATCAACCTGGCCAGCGTGACCGGAGTGCACTGGGCAGCCAGCGGCCTTGGCCGCAGCCGCAGTATCGGCCTCCGGGCCGCGTCCAGCGGCGTTGGAGCCATGAACCGGCAGGTTCGGGTCCGCGTAGTGGTAGGTGCCGTAGCCATCCTGCGAGAAGGAATTCACTGGGCAGCGCGGCTGGTTCACCGGCAGCTGGTCATGGTTGACACCAAGACGGTAGCGGTGCGCATCAGCGTAGGAGAACACACGCGCCAGCAGCATCTTATCCGGGGAGAAGCCGACACCCGGCACGGTATTCGACGGCGCGAATGCGGCCTGCTCAATCTCGGCGAAGAAGTTGCCCGGATTGCGGTTCAGGGTGAAGTGACCGACCGGAATCAGCGGGTAGTCCTTCTGCGACCAGGTCTTGGTCAGGTCGAACGGGTTCACCTTGTAGCCGGCAGCCTCGTCGTAAGGCATAATCTGCACCTTGACGTCCCAGGTTGGGTAGTCGCCGCGCTCAATTGCCTCGAAGAGATCCTGGCGAGCGTGATCCGTGTTTTCGCCTACCAGCTCAGCGGCCTCATCATCCGTCAGGAAGTCCCAGCCCTGGCGAGTCTTAAAGTGGTACTTAACCCAGAAACGCTCACCTTCAGCGTTAATCCACTGGTAGGTGTGGGAACCGAAGCCGTCCATATGACGGAAGTCCTTCGGGATACCACGGTCACCCATCAAGTAGGTGACCTGGTGAGCGGACTCCGGAGAGGCAGTCCAGAAATCCCACTGCATATTGGCATCGCGCAGGCCCGTATCAGGCAGGCGCTTCTGAGAGTGGATAAAGTCCGGGAACTTAATGCCATCGCGGATAAAGAACACTGGAGTGTTGTTGCCCACGATGTCGAGGTTGCCCTCTTCGGTATAGAACTTCAGCGAAAAGCCACGCACGTCACGCCAACCATCCGGGGAGCCCTGCTCACCAGCGACAGTGGAGAATCGCGCCAGCATCGGAGTGACAGTGTTCGGCTGGAAGACGGCAGCCTTGGTGTACTTGGAGACATCCTCGGTGACGGTCAGCTCACCGAAAGCACCTGCGCCCTTAGCGTGAACAACGCGCTCCGGAATGCGCTCACGGTTGAAGTGCGCGAGCTTTTCCAGTAGGTGGACATCGTGGAGGTTAATACCTCCCTGTGGACCGTTGGTTAGCGAGTGCTGCTCTGTAGGAACCGGCGCACCGTTGAGACGAGTGGTCGGACCATTGGAGCCTTCATAGAGATTCGACATGGGGCGTTTCCTCCTAAAGACAAGGGCTAGATAACAGTCACAACATGCCCTGACGTTCTCCACCCTACACGAAGTTTCATATTGCGCCTATTAGTCGCCCCCGATTGATATGTGGCCTTAATTATTAGTCTGATTAGGTTCGCTGTATCAGCCGCAAACACTCGGTCCTAAAAAGGGCAAAATTCCCTCCACAAAAAACCACCCGCAATGACCGTCGAAAAGCACTTACCGCGCTTTCATGCAATACCTATTAGCACTGAATAAAAGGTATAGCCAGCACTACCACTGCCCGCGGAGGTTAAGGGTAGGATTTCACGCGTACCACGCTGTCAATTTGGATTCTGATCGGATACTTCTGCAGACATGAAAAAACAAGGGAGGGGCGCGAAAGCGCTCACAGTCTTCAAGTACACGCTGGCGTTGCTGGCGACCGTTGCGCTTCTCAAGATCGCATTCTTCCCCGCTAACGACGAGGACTATGCGCAAGCAACCGGTGATTTCTCCCAGCCCACCACGGAGCTATCCCCTCAGCGGATCAATAACACGCAGAAGCTGTCTGCCACCATCGTCCCGGACGAGCCCACCGTGATCCGCGCCAACGCTTCCGGCGAAATCACTGACGCCTATGTCAACAGCGGCGGCAACGCCGTAGAGGGGCAAAACCTGCTTCAGGTGAAGAAGACCTCGGTATCTGAGACTGCCAGCACCTCCGGCGGCGCGGATTCCGATGAAGAAGGCGCCGCAGCCGCCGCTCCCGAAACCACCGTGACCTGGGGAAACATCACCGCTAAGGCCTCTGGCACTGTGCAGTGGGATATCGTCATCGGCCAGACGGTTGAGATCGGCCAGGAGATTGGCACGATTTCTCCGAACAGCTTCCACGCCGTCGCTCCTATTAAGCCGAGCCAGCTGTACACGCTGGGAGACTCGATTAACAATGGCCGCCTCGCCATCACTGACGGCCCGGCACCATTTTTGTGTGATTCGGTGAAGACTGTCACGGGAAGTAGCGCGGGCTCGCAGAACACTGGCGCCGGGGATGGCGCTGGCATGGGTGCCGCTGCTGCTGGGAATTCCTCGGGCGGCCCACAGCTGCGCTGCGATATTCCCGCAGATCAGACCGTCTACGAAGGTGTTCCTGCCACGCTGATTCTTGGCAGCGGCACCACCTCGGAGGTCCCAGCACTGCCGGTGACCGCCGTGGAGGGACGCTTCCGCGAAGGTGTCGTCTACGCTCCAGCTAAGGATGGCGGCAAGCCCACCAAAATCAAGGTTGAGCTGGGCGCCAACGATGGCACTTTCATTGAGATCAAGCGCGGCCTGAAGGAAGGCCAGCAGGTTTTGGAGTACGTGCCGTCCTACAAGGATGAGTCCGCCGGCGACGGCACCGGCACCGGCACTGGCACCGGCGCTGGTGATGGCAGTGACACCGGCTTCGATGAGTCCGGCGATGACGCTGGCTCTGAAAAGTAGGCCCGCGCCATGCTTAGTTTGACCGCAGTCACTCGAACAGTGACGCTCCCCAACGGCGAGGAGCTGCCTATTTTGAAAGGCATCGACCTCGACGTGCCCCGCGGTGAGCACCTCAGCATTGTCGGCCAGTCCGGTTCGGGTAAGTCAACGCTGCTGAACATCATTGGCATGCTCGATTTGCCAGATTTCGGCACGTACACGTTCGACGGCACTGATATTTCCACCTTGTCGGACAGGAAACGCGCTGCTCTCCGGGGCGATAATTTGGGATTCATCTTCCAGCAGTTCAACCTCTTCCCCTCCCGCACCACGCTGGAAAACGTCGAGGTTCCGCTGATGTACGACCGGGGTGAGAAGTTCTGGAATCGCACCGAGCTCGCCGCCGCGATGCTGGAGCGCGTCGGCCTGGGCGATCGCCTAGAGGCCACGCCTTCCCAGCTTTCCGGTGGTGAACAGCAGCGTGTGGCTATTGCCCGCGCGCTCGTGCGCCAACCGCAGCTCATTCTTGCCGATGAGCCCACCGGTGCGCTCGATGTCGACACCGGGAAAATCGTTATGGATCTGCTCGAAGAAGTCGCGGCGGAAAACAACGCCGCGTTGATTCTGATTACGCACGATTTAGAGGTCGCCGAGCGCGGCGATCGGGTGCTTGAGCTTCGCGACGGTCAGTTGCACGCCGACTCCGTCCTGCTATCTGCTGCCAACGTCATGCACGGCTCCGAGGAGGTTGCTGATGACGACGAATAATGAAACCGAATCGAAGTCACGGCCTTCCTTCCTCTATGCAGCAACGCCTTATCTCGGCGCTCTGCTGGAAGCGTGGCATGAGCTGCGCATTAACCGTGGCCGCATCATGCTGTCGCTGGTCAGTGTGGCCGCCGCAGTGTGGGCGATGACTACGGTTATCGCACTTGGCAATATTCTCACCAGCTCTCAGGATGCGGTCACCGCACAGAGCACGGGTGTCGCCGGAACGGTCACGTTGACGGCCGGAGCGGGTAATTCCGATTCCGAGGAAGGCGGTAACTTCGGCGACGGTGGCTTCAGCGGTGACGGCAGCGCCGGCACAATGGCCGATAGCTTTGGAAGCTTCGGCGGCGAGGGCACCGGCGGAAACGGCCCGGACGATTTGAGCGTCATCAACCCAGACGGGTCTATCAACGACGCCTTTTCCGCTGCCACCCACCGCCTGGTGGAGACCACTCACGCCAACTTGTGGTCGCGAGTTCGAATGCAGCCAGCGACTCCCGAGCAAAATATGGATGACTGCGCTCCAGATGATTACGAGTGTTTTTCGCCAGGTACTCCCGAGCTGATCGCCGCTGACCCGGGCTGGTTCGATATCTACGCCCGCACCATCGTGCAGGGACGCCGTTTGGAAGATGCCGATGGCCAGCGCTTAATGAACCCCGTAGTGGTCAACGACCAGTTCTACGAAAGTCTGGGCAACCCAGCACTAGCCGACCACCCAACCTTCAGGTTGAAGGAAACCGGCAACACTACCTTCACCGTGGTGGGAGTGTATAAGTCCCTGGGTTCGTGGGACGCCCCGAGCATTGTCACGCACTATGACTCCTTCCTCAACGCCGGCTACGAGGGACAGGTGGGTGAGCCGCAACTTCTCGTCGCAACGCCTGAAGAGTCCGCGAAGGAGAACCAGAAGGCGCTGCACAACATTTTCCAGGCGGAGCTCGGCCCCAGCTGGAAGGTGAATACCTCCCTGTCGGAGAAGGACACGCAGATTTCCCAGGAGATGAATAACACCATCACCACTGCGCTGGGCATTATCGGTGGCATTGTGATTGCGCTTGGTGCGTTGGGGCTGCTCACGGTCTCGATTGTCACCATTGGCCACCGCGTTCGTGAGATTGGTATTCGTCGCGCAATGGGCGCGTCGGCAGGCAGGATCTTTATCTCTGTGTTCCTGGAGTCGATTGTCGCCACGACGGTGGCGGGTGTGGTTGGCGTGATTGCCTCGATCATCACGGTCAAGCAGTTGCCGCTGGATAAGATGCTGTCGTTGCCGCTGGAGACCGGTGCCGTGGCCTACCCCGTCACGGCTGCTGTGATCGGCGTGCTGGTCGCGACATTCGTGGGCGCACTGGCGGGCATCATCCCGGCCACGATTGCCGTCCGCGTCAAGCCCATCGACGCCATCCGCTTCTAGCTTTTCAGCCCTTAGTTCGCCTGGCTGCGTCGCCGCCTGCTTTTTGCAGGTGAGGCCGCGTGCAGCCAGGCGAATTATCTTTAGGTTTTAAGTTGCTAAGCTATGTCCATGACTCCCGCACGCCTCGTCTCTAATGACGAATACATCACGCAGCTGGCGCTGAAAGCCGGCCGCGGTGATCAGGCTGCGCTAACGGAGTTCGTGCGGCTGACCCAGAAGGACGTGTGGCGTCTGGTCGCACATCTGGGCGGCGTTGATGCTGCGGATGATTTAACGCAGGAGACGTACCTGCGCGTGATGGGGGCACTTCCCCGCTTTGCGGCGCGTTCTTCTGCCCGCACGTGGTTGTTGTCGCTGGCCCGGCGTGTGTGGGTGGATTCGGTCCGCCACGATTCGGCGCGCCCAAAGAAGTCTGCGATGGAAGTGGAAAACGCTGCCGAGCAGTTCACAACCGGCGAGTCGTGGTCTGAACTCGCTGATGCCCGCGTGCTGCTGGAGCAGCTGCCGGAGGAACGCCGCGAGGCACTCATTCTGACGCAGGTGCTGGGGTACTCCTACGCGGAGGCCGCGGAAATCGCAGGGTGCCGTGTGGGCACCATTCGCTCCCGCGTCGCCCGTGCGCGCCGCGATCTGGTTGCCGCGCTTGACGACGGCGACAGCGCCAACGGCGACTCTGCAGCTGTTTAGGCCCGCTCCGGCCAGGGGACGTAGCTAGCCGTTGTAGGTTGTGGCCTCTCGAAGCTGACTAACGGTCCAGTTCGATTTTGTAGGTCGAGGCGATATCCGCATGACCTAGGGCATCACGCATATCACGCTCCGCGTTTTTCAGGGCAGCTACAACAGCGGGGAGGCTCGCCTGCGGCGACATCGCCACAGTCACTTCTAAGGTCGGGATTCCATTATCACGGTAGACCCGTGAATCCGCCTGGTTGATGTGGGCGTTGCGCTCTAGATCGGTGCACACCGCATCGGCAACATCGGCGACCGGCAGCGAAATCTCTCCCAGTTTTTCCTGTGATTCCGCTGCGGCGACGGTGCTGAACCGGTGCGAGCGCAGATTAGCGACCACCAAAATGCAGCCGACGACCGCTAAAATCGCTGTGACCAAACCGAGGACGGGAGCATACCAGCTTTGCTCAGGTAGTTCTCCCCAGGATTCCATCCGCCCGGTGTCATGAAGCCACTGTGCAGGAGCGACATCGAGGTAGCTAGCAATCGCCCATGTTGCTACCAGTAGTAACAGCGCTGAGAAGAGGAACAACACAATTCGGTCGAATACGCTTACTGATGTTTTCACTTGTCATCACCTTCGTATCCGCCGCGAACTCCGGAAGCAAGTGCCGTGCCATTGTGGAGTTCTTGGTAGTCAGACTTGTGCATCCACACTGGCAGGTTGCCATCGTCATCGACGCGTACATACCGACGCGGGGCAGGAAGAAACACTGCGATGAGCTGTCCCAGCCCATAGATTGCAGCTAGGATTCCGACGAGAAGCAGCACCCACGACGCGGCTGAGTCCAGTGGGTTGCTGAACCAGTCGAATACCGGCTGTAACCATGAGGTGCCACCCGAGCCATTGGCACTGATAATTGCTTCTCTACCTGCAACTACGGCCACTGCGATTATCAACAGACCAGCGAAAACTCCTAGCCCGCGGACCTTTGGCGATTGACGCGGGTCACGTCCCTGGCGAGTTTCGACCGACTCGTCCGAGACCATCGCGGCCGAAGCCGTCTCAGTCGGCGTCATAGGGTGTCACCTCAATCTTTTTCAGTGGACGTGGCTCTGGAATGCTTACCGCCACGGTGCGTGGTTGCGGCACGGATACCGGGCGCAGCTGCTCCTTTCGCGGTGCGCGAACTTGTTTCAGCCGAGTTGGACGCGGCACGTTAACCGGACGCAGTAGCGCTGGTCTTGGCGCCTTGACATTAATTGTGCGTGGCGACGGCACGCGTACTGGACGCAGATTTGGCTGCCGGGGCACGCTCACCTGTACCAAGGACGACGGCTTTGGCGCTGTGACCTTTCGCAGCTGTATGGGCCGTGGAATTGGTGTGCGACGCACCTGTTTCGGCTTCGGTGCCGAGGTGCGAACCACTGGCAGCGGCGGCGGCGTAACAATGCGACGGGCCGGTTGCGGCTTTGGTGCCTTAATAGCCACAGCTGGTTGTGGCTTCGGCGGCGTGATGAAGCGCACCGATTGTGGAGCAGGTGCTGGGACACTGCGTACCCGTTGCGGACGCGGCGGAGTAATGCTGCGTACCGGCTGCGGTGTCACCGGCTGAATGCTACGCACTGACTGCGGCTGCGGTACTGAAATACTGCGTACCGGCTGCGGCGTCGGTACAGCGATGGACTGCACTTCTGGGACCCACCGCACCTGCGGGGTAGTCACTACCTGCTGGTTCACCCGGACAGGTGTCACCTGCGGGTGATCTGAAAAGTGCGCCAAGTCCTCTCTGGTGACACGCACGTGCCCGGGTTCGACGCTGTCGATGTCAACATCGACGGTGACATTTTCAAGTCCGGCCATGTCAGCGAGCCAGGTGGCAACGCTGGACCGAATGCGCACTGCAATTTCCGCTGTCGGCGCCGGCCATGATGCAACGGCGCGAACTGCGACTCGAACCGCACTAACGACGTTTGTAGTGGCAGAACTAGGGGCAATCTCACGGTCGATTGAGACAATTGGATAGTCGCGCCCTAGCACACGGGATTGGTCGAGGGTGCCGGGAACCGCGCGCACGGCCATCTCTACGATGCGGCGGATTGCCTTTTCGCTTACGACGGTGGTGCCACGCGTTGCTGGAACGTGGATAGTCACCGTCGGCGGCCTCCTCGGTTGAACTTACGGTTGAGCTCGGGCGCGTCGATTTTGCCATCGAGTACCGCACCGGCTGCACCGGCCAGACCTCCGAAGGCAATAACCGCAAGAAAGCCCGTGAAACCACCAATCATTGCGGCGAAGCACAGGACAACGGCAATCGTCGCGAAGGTCTTTGTGTAATTATCGAACATGAAATTCCCCTTTTTACGGGCTTACCTGCCCATCCTGCCCGGCTTCGACGCGCAATAGTTGTTAACTACTGAACGCGTGGCTGCTCCTTGGGCTCGTTAGCAGCCGCGATGGCCTTGCGCTGCTCTTCGCGCTGCTTAGCGGCCTCTTCTTCGCGCTCCTGCGGGGTCTGGTAGTCGGTGTGAACATCGGAAACATCAACATTGACTTCAGTGACCTCGAGGCCAGTCATACGCTCAACGGAGCTAATGACGTTCTGACGGATAGCCTCTGCCAGCTCATGGATGGCAACGCCGTACTCAGCAATGATGGTGACGTCCACTGCAGCCTGGCGCTCGCCGACCTCAACGGCAATTCCCTGGGACACGTTGGCGCTGCCGCCGGAGACAAACTCACGGACGGAACCAGCGAAGCGATCCATGCCACCACCAAGGTCATAGACACCGGAGACCTCGCGGGTAGCGATGCCTGCAATCTTGGAGACGACACTGTCGTCGATAGAAGTGTGGCCGTGGCCGGTTCCCTTATTCGCAGAATCCGAGCCAGCCTGAGTTGCCGGAGTGTTCTTAGCAGAGTTCTTTGCATTGTCAGCCATGATGTGCCGTTCCTATTCTCAGTGATGTAGACGAAATGTCTGGACAACGCCAATGCTATAACTGCCGCAGGCAACCTGCAGTACGGCTAGGTGTACATAGCTGCGTGAGACCCCCTCTAGTAGGGCTTTCGTTATAAAAAATTCTTAGATAACCGGATCGCAGATTTGATTTGTTTTTGTCCACAGCCTTCCGGGTATTTTTGTATTTTTGGATTACTCCTGCGTGACGGCAGTTTTTACCTGCCATTCACGGTTCTGATGTTACGAGCGGCCCCCACTTGCCTGCAGAATGCTAACAAATTCAACAACTTTGTATAACAAGGTGCAATTTGCGGCACTATTCCATATTTCGACGTTGGATTAGTACCGGCCCTGGTTGGAACTCGTGCGCGCCACGATTTGGTTGCCGCGCTTGACGACGGCGACAGTGCCAGCGGCGACTCTGCTGCTGGTTAGTGCAGCTGTTTAGCCATGCTCCCCCGATAGGCGTTGCCCTTTTTGCCACCCCATTTTTGGAGCGCTATCGCACATGATTGCTCAGTTGAGCGTAGGTTCTGCCTTAACTGATAGTTTTATACATTTCCTTATATTCGCGATACGAAACGGGTATATAAACTGCCCGGCACGCTTAAGTTCCATCTTTTTCGACGAGATTAGCTTCGTTTTTGCGCATCTTTAGGATGATTGGACGCTTACCATGCGCGTTCGTATTCGCCCTCTAGGAAAATCAACCAGAGGAAATGCTTTTCAATGTGCGACCTGGAAGCGCCAGAACCAGTTTTTGGGCCGCCACCGACCAACTCACTGAGGAGCAGATTTCCCCATGAATAGACCTTCATGGATTTTCACTGTCACTGCCATCATCACGGCTACAACCGGACTACCGGCCTACGCTGCCACTATCAACCAAGGTGATCCAGTTGTTATCGTTCACGCTAATGGGCCACAAGCCAGTGTCTGTACAGCTGGCTACGTCGACAAAACCAACTCTCAGATCTACACAGCAGGTCATTGTGGGCAAGAAGGAGACACGGTGACGGATGGGACCTTCCAGAAAATTGGAGTATTCCAACCGTCTCCCACCTATAACCATTCACTAGATACGGGAAACGATATCGGAGTTGTTTCGCTTGATGACCCCGCTACTGCCGGTGAGAATTCGTATTCGGGTGACTCAATAATATCCCCAACAGATGTTCAAACTGGTGAGACAGTCTGCATATACGGAAACACTACGGGGAAAGTGACCTGCGGTTTAGCCGCTGATCGAGAGGCATACCAAATCGAGGACAACGCTCTACAGGTTCAGAATGTACACGCTCAACGCGGCGATTCCGGTGGCCCTGTATGGGTTCCGGAAAAAGGTGCTGTTGGCGTTGTATCGACTAATTGGAACATCATCGATGGGAACGGGCAGCAGCTTGGCTCCTATATCACCGCTAATTCACCCTGGTAAGAGGGCTTTGTTTGCGTAGGGCTTCCTGATGGGTGGGACGCGAGTCTTGTTCTTTGTGCTGCCCAATGGGTTCTGTGCAGGCGACTGCACAGAACCCATTCTTGTTATTAGGACTGCTGGCGGCGAGTCCAGAACCAACCGCAGCTTGCGATTACCGCACCAAACAGTGTCCAGAGAAGAACTCCGTTTCCGCCGGTCTTTGGCAGCTTACCGGTCTTGGTGTCGGTCACCTGCATGATCATGAGTTCGCCGGAGCCTTCGGCCTTGATAAGCGGGCTGCTGCCACCTACCACTGAGACGGTGTACTCCTTGGTCTCCTGGTCAATTGAGATTTCAAAAGCTACTGGCTCTGGCAGCAGGCTAAGTCCTGCCGGTGCCATCGTTTCTACAAGGTAGAAAGTGCCAGTCTCAGTGATTTCAATCGACTTCTGATCAGGCGTGATGGTGTAGACCGGTCCTCCACTGTGGTCTGGCTGACCACCTGCCGAGGGGTAGATATCGAAGGTCGCACCACCAAGTCCCGGTAGAATCTTGACTCCCTCACCATCGACGTACTCTGCCTTTTCCAAGGTCAGCTTGCCCGGCTTGGTGTCCGGTGCTTCGTAGTTATCGACGACACAGGAAATGGAAGACAGGACCTTATTGGATTCCGACATCTTTACGCGGAAACCGAACTCGCCCACATTCTCCACCTTGAGAGGTGAGGTTTTCCCGTCGCGGGTTTGAGTACATACGGCGTTGAAGTCACCGGTGGAATCCAAGGTGTCACCGCGGCGGAACAAAGTGAAGCCCTGCTTCTGTGTTTCAGCCAGAACCAGCGACTGCTCACGCTCGCTTTCAATGTTCCACGATGCAGTACCCTTATCGGATTCAGATCCGGAGGTTACCTTCATCGACTGATGAACCAACGGGCCATTACCAGAACTGATGACATTGTTCTTCGCAGAAAGAGTGAACTCCCAACCTGGGGCGCCGTCTTCGAGGACCTTGCCGTTTTCATCGACAATCCGCTTCTTGACCTTCACTACACCGTTACAACGAGAAGCGAGTTGTTCACCGATCTGCTTCATCTGCGCGGCGAGCTTGGAGTATTGCTCAACTCGGATGGTGTCGCCTGTACCGGAAATATCCTCACCCATGGTCTTAACCCCACGTGGACCATAGGTCCACTTGGATTGATTTCTCGTGATGTTATTCCAACGTCCGTCCGGGGTACGCTCAAACACACTGAAACCGTCCCCCTTGAAAGCTAGCTCGAAATTTGCCGTGGTATTCGTCTTTAAGTAACTCGCAGCATCCACGTAGTTTTTTGTGAACTGCCAATAAAGCCCTGGCTCTGAATTGGATACATTCGAGTTCCACCAACGTACATTTTTCAGCACGAGATCCTGAGTAACAGTTGTGTGCCGAGCATGCGTTCCACCTACAGTCAAGTCGACCATAATCGGGACGATGCGAGTTCCGGCCGCTTTCAGCTCATTTGCTGCGTCGATTGCCTGGTTAAGGGCAGATTCTTGAACAAATTCGCCACCAAGTTTTAATCCGGGCGCTTTCGAGGAATATGTCGGCATACCGTCGGTGATGAAGTACACCACGTCATAGTTTCCTGCCGCGACCTGCTTGAGGCCTGCCTCCCAGTTGGTCGAGCCGTCGCCTTGCCAATTAGCGACAATGCTCTTTGCCCGGTTTACACCTTGTTCTGATTGCAACGAGATGTAAGGAGGGTTCTGCCCATAGGTTGAGCCGTTAGCAGCACGTGGCGCTCCACCCGCGAAGTTGTAGATACCCAGTTCTGCAGGGGTTCCAGCCAACGAATCAATCAAAGCATTTGCCGCCCGCTTCGACTCGGTAAAGCCATTTGAATCAGCGTAATTCAGTGAGGTGGACAGGTCGGCCACCACAGCAATGCGCAGACCACAACGCTGCGGCATCGGCGGGTTAGCGACACGTCCATGAACCCACTGAGCTCCATCCGGCGGAGTAATAATCTCTGGTGGTTTTGGTGTGCTCTTTTTCTCTCCGTACACGTCGAGCGTCACCTTCAGGTTCTTGTTCTGTGAAAGATTATTGGTGAAGGTAAACACTGCATCTTTAGGCACGAGAGCAGAGTCAACCGGTTTGCCGTCCTTTACCGGAACAACGTCCATAGTGATGAACCCATTGCCAATGTTGACGTTGCGCTTCTGCAAAGTCACACCTGGTTCAATTTGATCCAGAGTGAGGTTGTACTTCTGCGGATCCAAGAAAGTCGCGTCAGTTTCGATACGCACCGTTGCATACTTCATGTGAGACTCCTCAGTCACCTTAGCCGTAAAGGCATTGGGCTTCTTCGGATCTACTGGGTCAGCTTTAACTGCAAACTCGTGACCGATGGCATCAAAGTGACGCCCTTCGACAGCCGGTGGCTTGGGGTCTTCGGAGGAATTTGAGCAGTTTTTAACTTCACCACTTAGATTGAAAGTCCACTCGGTACGCGCATTCGGGGCAAGCTTAAAACCTTGCTGCGCCACAGCAGTGACTTTGACAGTTCCTGGCTTGTTCTGCTCATAGACATGAGGTCCGGCGGGTGCCTTTTTTGCGTTGAGGTAGTAATCAACTCCCTTGGTATCCGGGATATTGATATAAGCCTTCTCCACGCACTCCGGTGCAGTAGCAGGGTCGACAAGAGTCGGTTCTGCTGGAGTTATCGTTCCCGGCCCCGGTTCCGGCTCCGGGGTCTCTGGCTCGGTGGGCTCAGTCGGCTCTGTCGGCTGGGTAGGCTCCGTCGGGTCCGTTGACGGGTCTGTTGGCTCACTCGGTTCGGTGGGCTCAGTGGAGCCGTCAGGAGTACCACGAAGGGTTATGGCCACGTCGCCAGTTCCTTTCGGGGTAGTGTAGTGAAGGCTGAGCGTGACTTTGTCGCCCAACTTTACCGTTTGATTCAACCCCTTATGTACGAATTCGAGTGGCGCCTGTCGAGCACTATCGTTACGAGTGATCTGCGGGTCGATTGCCCTGCCATTGATTTTCAAACTATAGCCCTGAATCCATCCTTTCCCACCAACGTTGAATTGCAGGCTGTCAATAGTCGCATCCCTATCGATTGTGAACTCGTATTCAGGAGTGGGGCGAGCATCAATATTCTTAAACTCATACTTCGGCGGAGACGTCGGAATGACCTCCGTCTGCGCCTGCGCCTGCGGCGCGTTGGGCGCAAACGCCTGACCGCTGACAACGAGAGCTACCGCTAGCAAAGCAGCCAAGAACATGCGAAGCACAGTTCGCAGTGAATCCGGCAAGCGGAATGTTGTCGAAAACATTAGTTCTTCCTACTTTCTGAGTTCTTCCTGCTAGCGGCGATAATGACGAATCCTCCACCAATCAGGGCTGCGGCGAGAGCTACCAGCCCTGCCACCTGTACACCGGTAAGCGCCAGCGAGCCGGAACTTCCGCTGCTTCCGGAGCTCGACGAGGATCCAGAAGAGTCCGAAGGTGTCGAGGTCCCCGGCTCATCAGGTGGCGTGGAGGTAGTCGACGGGGTCGTCGAGGTTCCCGGTTCACCCGGTGTTGTCGGCGTCGTTGGCGGGGTCTTCGGCGGAGTCGATGTGCCCGGCGTCGTCGGTGGAGTCTTCGGCGGTGTTGCCGGCGGCGTCGTTGGCGGGGTCTTCGGCGGAGTTGTCGGAGGTGTCGACGGTGGTGGCGTCTCCCCCGGCTTATGCGACTTCGCCACAATGACTCCCTCTACCGGAGTGGAGTCATAATCCAGCCCATAGAACGGCACCGATACTAGGAAGGGATTAATCTCCCGGTAGCTGTCGTTCGGAGCCGTCGAGGTAACGAGGTAAATACCCTGCGGCAAATCGCTGAACTTCACGGAGCCGTTTTCATCAGTGACCTGGCTAAAGTGAAGGTCTTTCGGCCACGCAGCAAGCTCAGCGGCAGTGGCCTTTTCAACCTTCTCGCGGTCCTGCGGCCTAGACGGCGAGACTCCCTTGAGACGCTCCAGATGGACGGTCACACCAGAAATAGAACCCGAAGCTGGCGAATTATCATCGTCCGGGTTTCCTGGGCTCAAGGTAATGCGCACAATGTCCGTGCCGCTCGTTGCTGAAACGCCCGGGGCATCCTGATGCCCAACAATTCTGGCCGCGTTGGCGTCATTCGCGCCAACTGCACCCATTGCTGAAACCAGAGCGCAGGCAGCTAAGAACGCAGCTATCCGGTTCCAGGTGGATGTCAAAGATTTATTCATTGTCGTTTTCCCACCACGAAGTGTTGTTATTATCCTCGGACGCTGATTCGCTGCCGTCAGCGAGTCCATCGCTGTCTGCGTCGCCATCAGCAGTCTCGACGTCCGCGTTCTCGGCGTCGTCGTCAAGCTCTTCGTCGGCGTCGAGGCGCTGGCGCCAGAGCCACCACGCAAAGCCCGTGCCAAGCACAAGTACCGCTACAAGCAGGGCATACATCCACCACTGCCATCCAGCTCCGTGCGTTTGATCGAAGATTTTGCTTTCCGACGGATCCATCGGCACTTGGTGCCCACGCACTAGCAAACGATGCGTGTTAATTCCGTAAGGAGTGCAAGTGATGAGGGTGATGTAGTCCTGGCCTTCAATGGGACGAAGATCATCGGTCTCATGCGGAAGTACAACCTTGATTTGATCAATCTCGTACTTCAGCTTGTGACCTGCGACCTGGATATAGAAGGCGTCTCCCTCTTTTGCTTTCCGCAGGTTATCGAAGAGCGTTACGTTAGTAAGTCCGGTGTGACCGGTAATGATGGAGTGGGTTCCAACACCGCCGACTGGAAGATCGGATCCGTATAGGTGTCCGAGCCCCTTGGCGAGCACCTCATCGCTGGTGCCGTGGTAAATCGGCAGGTCGGCCTGAATCTCTGGGAAGATCAGACGCGCCATCACGTCGGTAGCGTTTAGCTGATCGAGATAAGCGGCGTACTCGGGGTTGTGGTCATTAACTTCGTTAAGCCACGGGTCCAGAATCGGGCCGGTGGTTTGGCGCTCATTGTAAGAATGAGCGCGTTCCCACTGTTTATCTTTAACTTCTTGGGGTACGGACTTTTCCAACTTGGCGAACTCTTTGGCCGCCTTAGAGGTGCCGTAATTGTTCAATGCCGTGGAGACAACCGGGTACAGCATCACAAGTAAACCCACAATCACCAGAATTGCGGGGAGAACCATGCTGTTCTTCTTCGCCTGCTCAGGCTGATCAGGCTGGTCATCTGATGCGTCCCGCGTCAGCGTCGACGCAGAGTGTTTACCCACGGAGGAACTCCCAAGAAGTCAATCAAAAAGGGATGTGGCCTTTCTCTTTCTCACCGGCATGGGGTTGCCTGCTGTTGAAAAAGAGCACATCGAAAGGCCGCAACAGTAATTTCAGTGATGCGCAAACTACAGGAATGGCGTGCGCTGTTGAACGCACGCTATTCCCGCAACACTGGAGCTACAGCGCTCCAGTGACCGAGCCTTTACTCGGGTTTAGTTCTTGGAACCGCGGCGGGCGAACCATGCACCAGCTGCTACGATAGCTGCACCGATAGCAGCCAGGATGCCAACACCGGCGCCACCGGTCATCGGCAGGTTCGGGGTGGTGTCGTCGGAGTTAACAACCTCACCCTCGTTAGCGCCGACCTGGACGGAAGCCAGCTCGTAGACGCGCTCCGGGTCAGTCGAGGTAGCAACCAGCTTGAACTCGAGAGCCTCCGGCAGCAGCTCCTTGCCCTTCGGAGCCTTGGTCTCAATCAGGCAGTAGTGGGACTGCTTGTCGTTTTCAACCACAGCGTTGTCTTCGAAGTCGTTGACGTGGAGACCAGTGATCTTGACGGTACCGTCCTGGTCGGAGACGAAGGTGGTCTTAACCTCGCCACCCTGCTGACCGTTTACCGGAGTCCAGGAGTCCTTCTTCTTGGTGTCAATCTCGGAGCACTGCTTGCCAGCCTCCTGACGGACAATCTGGAACTCAGCGCCTTCCAGACCCTTGCGGTCGCCATCGACCTTCTTGAACTGCAGGCCGCCCCAGTAGGTCTTGACCTCCGGAGTCTTCTTCGGAGTGTCGTTCTCGGTACCGTCTGGGTTGTTCTGGAAGACCAAACCGGTGTTCGGTGCGATGTCGGTAGCGTTCTCGAACTGCGGCTTCAGCTTGGTGGTGATGGTAACGACGACCTTGTCACCAGCATTGAGAGTCTTTGCAACTTCTGGTTTCAGGTCGACGTCGACCTTGTTGCCCTCGAAGAACTTCCCATCAACATCCTGCGTCGGCTGGATCTCCTGGCCAGCGACCGTCACCTTCACGTCGGTGATTTCCAGCTTCGGGTCAATCTGGTCAGTGATCTGGAACTGGGTGCGCTCCGTGTTCGGCTTCAGCTGGCGAGCAGTACCTGTGACGGTGTAGACCAGGTTTTTGTCGCCTGCGTTCTGGTCCTTGTCCTTGACGGTCTTGTCCGGCTCTTCGTCCTTGTAGTTCTTCGGGAATGCGTGAACGTCGTAGTTCCAGGTGGTGCCCTGAGTCTCGGCGCCGACCTTGCCATTGCTGGTCATCGGAACGAAAGCGATGAACGGAACAGCTGGGTCGTAGCCTTCCTTCGGGGAAGTCTCAACAACCAGGTAAGCACCGAGAGGCAAATCCGTGCCAACGTTCCACTTGCCGTCTGCGTCAGTCTTGCCGTCTGCGACCTTCTGCAGGACCCCCGCAGGAAGGTCGCCCTTAAGAGCTGCGCCCTGAGAGAAGTCAGATGCCTTCAGCTTCGAAGCAGCCAGCAGACCCTCGTTGGTGGTGACATCAATGTCGGTAGCGCCGTCTGCAGTCTTGTTGATCTTGTAAACAGTGAAGCCGACACCTTCAAGCTTCTGGCCACCGTTGGCCTCAACATCCTTGACGTCAGCTTCGGTACCAGAGGGATGTCCTTCGCCGGTCGGGTTACCGAACTTGTGAATGGTGAGCGAGCCCTTGGCGCCCTTATTCACCAGTGGGGAGTCGCCGGCAGCCTGGTTGACGGCAGTGTCCTGAGCGATTGCAGCCGGGGCGGAGACGCCCATCGACAGACCCACGATGGCAGCGAAGGTTACCGAACGAGCGGTACGAGAGAACTTATTCACGAAAACAGGTCCTTTACAGAAGTCCAAAATGAAGCGACACGCTTCAATACGTCTCGCGATTCACTTCAGACGGCGACATTGATATTCCCCGACCGCACAAAACTGAGAGTTCCCTTAAAGGAAAGACCAGTCCGCCTAACCTTCTAAGCTTAAGCATCATGAACTTTTATGTTTATATTTATAAACATTCCAGCTCAGGCCCATTGCTCGTTCGGTTAACAACGCTCAGTGAACCGCTTATAAATAACTTAACCTGTTCAGCGCTTAGCCAACACTCGACGCAAACACGCCGCCAAGCCGGAACGCACGGAAAACTTATACAAAAGTAAGAATTATCGAAGATTGGTATCGCTTTTATAGAGGTCACAACGACTTTTTCCAATCAGACCAAAACATTCTCGAATCCCCGCAGAATCCACCCACCCCCCACAACCGGGGGCAGCCAAATGACCCATGCCGATTACCTCCATGGGAAACCGTCATCCCCCCAGTACATCCCAGGAAAATGGGGACTTATCAACCTTCTCGAATTTGTTGCCACGACAACGTCGTCAAGCGAAAGCAAAAGCCGTTTGCAGCAAACCGCCCCGCGACGCACCGCCCTGTGCTAGGACCTGTAAAAACACAAAGACAGTAAGCGACACGGGGCGCCCTACCGCGTCAGTTAAGACGTTTAGAGAACCGCCCAGTAATGAACATCGTTGTAGCCGTTGAGCTTGAGGACGTCACCAATCTGATCGACCTTCTTCTTGCCCTCGGGAGTCATACCATCCGGCATGATCTGCACGTCAGCGCTGTGGTCACCGGTGAAAGTGATGTTGACGTAGTCCTTGCCATCGCGATGCTCAAGCTCGAAGACGTAGCGGTTGACGGCCAGCTTGCCCGAGTGGAGGAATCCGCCCTTGCCCGGGGCGACAACTGCGGTGTCAGCAGAGTTTGCAGGTGCAGCTACCGCCTGTGCGGCAGTAGCAACCGGAGCGGCAAGCACAAGTGCGCCCACACCCCAGACACCGATTTTCTTCAACATGCTCATAGGTACCTTCCTTATCTTCAGTGTTTCTGCAGTGTTTCTGCAGATTTGTTCTGTGGTTATCTGTGTTTTCTGTGGTTAGCGGCACCGCCGTTGTTCGACGGCGCCAAACAACCACAGCCAATGGAATTGGTCAATGAATTGAGAGCCGCGCCCTAGCGCACTGGATTAGCGCACCGGGGTGGCCTCGACGATGATGTTGTCTGCGTATCCCAACGTGCCGCCGACGAACTCGCCTCCGCAGGTAATGAGAACCAAGCGGTTCTCACCAACTGCATCGTTGACGGCCTCGGGCATCCGAGCGCCCTTGACCACCTGAATCGGATCGTGGCTGACGGTGAAGTCGCGGCTTTCGCCATCCACCTTCACCGTGACAGTGTCTCCAGCCCTCAGGTCAGCGAAACGTGCAGCGTAGCCATCACCCTGGTCCACCTCATTGACGTGGCCGGTGATGACGGACGAACCAGCAGCACCTTCCTCACCGGGAATCGCGGAAGCTGAGTACCAGCCAAGGCGTGAAACATCCGTCGGCGGAATCAGAGATCCCTGATCAGTCAGCTGAACGAAATCAATCGGAGCCGACTTACCATCAATGAGCATCTCCATCTCGTGCACAGCTCCCCGAGAACCCTGTGCTGGAGTGGGCAGATTCTCCTGCGCACCTTCGAGCGCCGAATCATTGCGGTTCAGTTGGCCAATAACCAGCAGAGCGATAACGCCGATTAATGCGATAGCGGCGATATACATCCTTGGCTGCTTCCACCACGGCACGTCCTGCAGGTCTTCGACATGGCCGTCGGCCTGGTCTTCGTCCTGGTCAAACGCATCAACGTGGTCGAGTGCGCCGGTATCGGTTTCCGGTTCGATGCCCGGTTCGTAACCTGGTGCGTTTCCAGGTTCCTGTCCGGCCTCGTCCGAGCCAAACTGATCAGTCATGGAATCTCCTTAGTTCGTAGCTACCGTCGGCAGAGCGTGAGTAGCCAAACCGGTCGGGCCAGACGGAACCGAACTAATTGCACGTCGTTCCGAGTTCGGAGCCAACGGCTTTCCATGGTTCTTCTGCTTGTCCTGGCCAGTGCCACCAATGACAGTGACGTTGGTGTTGTACTGCTCCGAATGCTGATTAATCACAGTGTTCGGGGTGGCAGCATCGCTGGTGGGTGCGGAGGAATCGTCGTTAGGCGTATTCTGCTCGCCCTCACCCTTGGACTGCTCAGCGGGCGTGTTCTCTGGGGTCTTGCCATTCGTGACAGTCTGCTCCGCAGAGTTGATGTCCTTGTGAACAGCAACTTCCTTGCCATTGGCATCGGTCAGCGTCTCGAAGACAACCTGAGAAGCGCAGTCGGCATCAGTGATGATGATCGGAACATCAACCGTGCCTGCGGATGCCGTCGGCACAAAGTGCAGGCGGCTCCTAGCGCCAGTGGACTTGCCCGTCTCCTTGCACATCAGCTCACCGGTCAGGGTGTACTTCGTGCCCGGCTTCAGGCCAGTGAAGTGCACGGTGTCGATGACGACAGCGCCCTTCTCAACCTGAGCCTTGCCGGCAATACCGGCAGTAGTCGTGATGGCTGGGTTGTCCTCAGACTGCGCTGGGGTGCTCGGGTGGTTCGGCTTGCTCGGCTTTTCCGGCTGAGCGGGCTTAGTCGGCTTGCTCGGCTTTTCCGGCTGAGCGGGCTTAGTCGGCTTGCTCGGCTTCTCTGGCTGAGCGGGCTTGCTCGGCTTGCTCGGCTTCTCTGGCTGGGCAGGCTTGGTCGGCTTGCTCGGCTTCTCTGGCTGGGCAGGCTTGGTCGGCTTGGACGGCTTTTCCGGCTGAGCGGACTCGGACGTAGACGGAGTTGTCGTCTCAGACGGCTTTTCCGGCTGTGTCGTCTCCGGCTGCTCGGACGGCTCATCGTCGCTCGGCGTTGCCGGAACCGTGGACGTGGTCGGCTCAGTCGAGCTGGTCTCCGGTGCGGTCGTCTCCTCGGACGGAGTTTCGCTTTCCTCAGTCGGAGTGTCTTCCGGCTTCTCCGGAACCTCGCCGGTCACGGTCTGGCTAGCGTCGTTGATATCTGCGTGGTCAGCGATCTCATTGACCTGACCAGCGCTTTCCTTACCAGTCGAGTCAACCTCATCAGAGGTCAGGTGCTCGAACACTACAGCCTCAGCAACAGGAGTCTTAACAGAGTCAGACACCTCAAGAGTGACAGTCACAGTACCGCTTGCCGACGTCGGCTTGAACGTCGCCTCGCCATGACCAATCACAGAGCCATCAGCCTTATTAACAAGTTCACCGGAGAGGGTGTAGTTCTTACCAGGCACCAGGCCCTCGAAATGTACGGTGTCGACAACCTTGGCATTAGCCTCAATGCGGTTGCCCTGAAGCTCAGCTACCGTGCGTAGCTCCGGCTCCAGCGGCGTATCAGCGGGCTCGCTCGGCTTGGACGGTTCGGTAGTCTCAGTCGGCTCGCTCGGCTCCGTGGTCTGCGACTCAGTGCTGTCAGTCGGCTCGGTCGGTTCCGTCGGAGCGGCCGGCTTCGTGGACTCGGAGGTGTTAGGAGTAGTCGTCGAAGAGCTCGGCTGCTCTTCGCTTTCCGACGTCGTCGGAGTCTCAGACTCACTGGTCTCAGAAGTAGCGGTCTCGCTGGACGACGGCTCCGTTGTTTCTTCGGTCGTCTCCTCGGTCGTCTCTTCGCTCGTCGGGGTCTCTTCGGAGGTCGACGGCTGCTCCGGCTTTTCGCCGTGAACGGTCTGAGCTGCGTCGTTGATGTCCTCGTGGGTAGCGATTTCTACCCGCTGACCATCGGTGTTGTCCTGGCCATCGGCGGTGACCTCTGTCGAGGTCAGCTTTTCAAATGCAACAGCAGCGGATACCGGCTCATCTACATCATCGGAGACGGTAATCATGACGGCCTGCTCACCCGAAGAGGTCTCCGGAGTGAATTCGACGCTGCCGGTACCCAGGATGCGATCAGCATTGATCTTGTCCACCAGGGTGGCGTCCAGGCGGTAGTTCTTACCCGGAACAAGGTCGGTGAACTTCACGATGTCCTTAACCACAGCGCCCGCAACAATCTTGTTGCCGTTCAGGCGAGCCTGCGTGGAGATCGACGGCTTACGCGTCTTCGGCTTTTCTGGCTCAGACGGCTTGGTCGACTCGGACGGAGTCGTGGTCTCCGCAGGCGTGGTCGGAGTAGTCGGCTTCTCCGGCTCAGTCGGCTTTTCCGGCTCGGTTGGCTTCGTCGGCTCTGCCGGAACTTCACCGGAAGACGGAGTGACATTGTCAATCACAATGATGTCTTGTTTCTTACCATTGTTGAAAATGTAGCCAGTGCGGTTCGTACCGTCGACAGTGCCCTGACCGACGTTAGCCGGACCAGTGAGGTAGTCGTAGACAGCCTTCGTCGATGGGTTGTGAATGCCCTGGGAGAAGTCAATGTCATCGGAGAAGTGCCACAGAGCGAACTGAGTTGCGTTATTGGCGTCCAGCACATTCAGACGTCCTTTAACTCCAGCTGCCTTCCCCAGTTCATCCAAACCAACAGCTGGAGAACCGTGGTGCGCAATCCAGTTGAGCTTCCGGTATCGGTCAAAGTCGTTCCGCAGCTTGTTATTGGTATCTGTACTGCGCGAGAACTGACTGAAGTTCTGCACACGACCGGTGTCATAAAGATCACCGGCGACGCTGGCCTCAATGCAGTAACCCATTTTGTGGCTACCAAATGGAGTTGCAGCCTCGTCAAATGCCGCAATGAGTGGCCCAAAATCACGGACATTTCCATTGGCTTCAACACCCTTAACGGTTCCAGGAACACTCAAAATCTTCTGGATTGTCAGGGTTTCGCCAGTGTCTTCTGCATCCTGCGCATGCGCAATTATTGGAGATTTAGCGAAGAAAAGAGCGAGCACAGCCATGAAGCTAAAAAGCGCCAACCAGCGCTTCTCGTTTGTAAAACGACCGAACATGAGCCCTCCCCCTTCCTTCGATTTCAGTGCGTTATACACCTTTCGCTACCTTTCCAGCCTTCAATGAACAATCAATGACCACGCATAAGCGTCTCCAGCCCCCATCACAGGTAGCCCAGTTGACATCGCCTTCTAATTCTCATTTATAGCGTTGGCCGTCCCCGAATATAACAAATACATTTTATGTTTGTTAGGCCATTTAATTGGCACCCCTATTTCCTTTTATTTCAATGCCAATAATTGTTGTTTGCATATTTTTTCTGGGGTAGCCATATGGATACCAGACAAATACCAACATTCCACCTTCCTCTACGACGCCTAGCCATTCAGCCCAGATAAACCCCCATTACCTGCAGATATGAAGATTTTTCAATAAATCTCCACCCATTAATTCGGGTTGAAATGTCTCCCATGTCACGATTCTTATAATTGTGAGATAAGGCACAGCCGACACCCCACCCCCACCTAATGAAAATGCACCCCAATAATTTTCCGAACGCAATAATGACACCTCTGAGCCATTTGCAAAAACACCTCCTAGACGCATTTAATAAGCCACATAATTGTGCGTTAATTACGGCTGCATAAATAATCGCCTCTCTGCCCCAGCCCTCTCCATCCGCAGTTAATAGACAAAAGTGGATCCGATTCAAGACATTCCAGCAGATCACGTTATGTAAATCACGCCTGAATAGAGGGCTGCAAATGTGAAACTGTGCGAGTTTATGACAGTTTCAAGCCATTTTTCGGGCCATTTTTGTCATAAACGTAGTCAGTAACTCGGATCGACCCAACGTCGCCAGCTATAAACGCAAAAAAGCGCCTCCCCACTCCACAAGGAGTGAGAAGGCGCTCGTGCGCTGTTACGCATTAACTGCCGCGAGAGCTAATAGCTGCGCAGTGTCATTGTAGTGCAGTGCCTAAGTCAGCTTAAACGGCCTTAGATAGCCTTTGCACCGGTGAGGTCCAGGTCGACTGGCAGGTTGTCACCCGCACCGTCCTCGGCCAGCAGGCCACCCTGGTTGTTGCCGCCGGTCTGGGCACCCTGCTCCTGGCCGCCAGTCTGGAGGCCACCCTGGTTCTTACCACCGGTCTGCATGCCCTGCTCTTGGCCGCCGGTCTGGAGACCATTCTGGTTCTTACCGCCGGTCTGGAGACCCTGCTCCTGGCCACCGTTCTGCAGGCCCTGGTCGCCACCGA
Source organism: Corynebacterium sp. MSK047 (assembly GCF_030232285.1). NCBI lineage: Bacteria > Bacillati > Actinomycetota > Actinomycetes > Mycobacteriales > Corynebacteriaceae > Corynebacterium > Corynebacterium sp. MSK047. The sequence continues at coordinate 155,711 of NZ_JASPJI010000002.1, forward strand.
CGTTCTGCAGACTCTGATCCTGGCCACCGGTCTGGAAACCGGACTGACGCTCACCGATCTGGCCCTTGTCGTTAACCTGGTCGCCGCCGACCTTGTCGCCCTTGTCCAGCTTGTCGCCGCCAATCTGGTCGCCACCGTTCAGCTGGTCGCCGCCAGCGTTCTGGAGACCCTGGTTGCCACCGACGTTCTGCAGAGCGTTGTCCTGATCGCCACCGACATTCTGCAGACCCAGGTTGCCGCCCTCAGTCAGAGAGTGGAAGTTCGGGAACAGAGAGTCGACCTGAACCAGTGGGCCCTCCGGGAAGTTCACGTTGAACTCAGGTACCGGCAGCGGAGCCGGTGCTGGCAAGGAGGAAATCAGTTCGCAGATATTGCACAGGTTATCCATGATGATCCTTTAGAAAATGAAGTGTAGATAGATGGTGTGGCGCGATGCCCAGAGCTGAAGGTAAAGGGCTTCTCGCCTTCTCCTTTGCGGCCACTGCCGTGCTCACACGAAAACCGTACCGGTGATGAAAAACGGTCACAATATAGAAAATCGACGCACTTCAGCCAAGTAATTGGAAATAGAAAAACGGCAAAATCTAACCTGCACTTATGCCCAAACGTCGCATGTCACGGGTCACATTGCTAGCCTTTTGGTCACCCCAAACCAGGCTCGCCTTTTCCAGCAGAAAAGCCCCGGCACCTAATGAACTGCTCCCCATTAGTTGGACTGAGAAATCAGTTACCGACTAGTGGGGAGTAGTTGTCATTGAGAGCACGAAG